>JBOFCO010000081.1:0-35664 GCA_051646105.1 Paracoccaceae bacterium | reverse complement strand
ACAACAGCCCTCCAAAGCCCGCGCCCAGCATCAGCAGCGCATCATGCCCGCCACCCTGAATGCCGAAGGCGGCGTAAAGCGCGGGCAGGGTCGACAGCACATAGGCCATGAATCCCACGAAGCCGCGCGACGATGCTGCAAACCCCCACAGCGCACCGGACATGAAGGCCAGGATCACCGTGCCGTAGCGCAGTTGCAGCGCCACACCATCGCCCGAAGGCGCGATGAATTCCACACCGGGCAGTCGGGCGGTCAGCGTTGCATCAAGCTCCAGTCCCGCGCCGACGGCAAAGGGCAGCAACCCGGCAATGCCCAGCAGCCAGGCCGGAACCGGGATTGCGGTGGTGCTGGTGCTCATGCCCGCTCCATCGCCAGCCGCGCGCCAAGGGCGGCAAAGCTGGCGGCAAAGGCGCGGCGTATCCAGGTCATCACCGAGGCATTCCCAAGCAGTGCTTTGCGGGCAAAGGCAGCGAGCAGCCCATAAAGCAGGAAGGTGCCGAAGGTCATCGCAGAAAACGCCAGCCCCAGTTCGATCATCTGGCCAATGGTTGCACCTTCGCTTGGCAGGAACTGCGGCAGGAACGCCACGAAGAACAGCGGCAGCTTCGGGTTCAGGATATTCAGCAGGATGCCGCGCCAGACCAGCCGGCCGGGCGACCCGCCTTCTGCCGCCTCGATCGCCATGCTGCCGGTCGATTGCAGCACCGCCCAGGCCATCCACAGCAGATAGGCGACGCCCGCATATTTCAGGATCTGGAACAGCACCGCGCTGGTGTGCAGGATCGCGGCGAGACCCGCCATGGCGACGGCCAGATGGAACACGGTGGCGATGGTGCAGCCGACATTCGCCCACAGCCCTGCGCGAAACCCGCCGCCCAGAGTCACCGACAGCGTATAGACGACACCAATGCCGGGTGTGACGCAGACGATGAAGGCGGTCAGCAGAAATTCGGGGGACATGTCAGCCGTTCCTTGTTACGCAGTCGGATGCCGGTGCCAGGCGGCACGGGTCCGCAGGATGATATACGGATCAAGCGTTCCCGCCAGCCCGCGTTCCCGGCCCTCATGCGTGGCAAGGATGCGAAAACCGCTGCTTTCCAGAAGCGCGGTAATCTCGTCGCGGGTTACAAGCGTATAGTAGCGGCCAAGCCTGTCGCGCAGATCGCCGGTGCCGGTTTTCATCGCGACATGAAGCAAGCCGCCGGGTTTGAGCGCCGTGTGGATTTGCAAAAGGTGGCGCGGCAGCGCCTCACGCCGGGCATGCAGCAGCGAAAAATTCGCCCACACTCCGTCATAGGCCGCGACGGCATCCAGATCGTCAAACGTGGAAACCCGCGCGCCTATGTCATGGGCTTCATTGGCCATGGCAACCATCGCGGGTGAGGCATCGACGGCGTCGGGCCGCATTCCGGCGGCGCGAAGGCGGGCGGATGCAGATCCCGGCCCACAGCCCAGGTCGAGGACATCCGCGCCCTCTGGCAGCAGGTCGATAAACGCCTTCAGGTGACCGTCAGGACGAAACCGGGCAAAGCGATCCACATAAGCGCGCGCATGGGTCGAATAGGCGGCAAGGGTGCGGGCGTCGGCGGTCATGCCGGTTCCCGCAGGATACGCGGGACCTTGAATTCGACCCGCTCGACGGCGGTTTCCACGATTTCGGTGGTCACGTCATAGCGGGCATGGAAGGCATCGATCACCTCGCGGATCAGCACCTCCGGGGCCGATGCGCCCGCTGTCACGCCGATGGATGCAGCACCGTCCAGCGCACGCCAGTCGATGTCGGCGGCGCGCTGCACCAGTTGCGCATAGTCGCAGCCAGACGACCTGCCCACCTCTACCAGACGGCGGGAGTTGGAGGAATTGGGCGCGCCGATCACCAGCAGCGCCTCGATCTTTCCGGCGATGGCCTTCACCGCCGCCTGCCGGTTGGTGGTGGCATAGCAGATGTCTTCCTTGTGCGGCCCGATGATCGCCGGGAACCGCGCCTGAAGCGCTGCAACGATATCGGAGGTGTCATCCACCGAAAGCGTGGTCTGGGTGATGAAGGCCAGCTTCCCCGGATCGCGGGGCGCAATCTTCGCCACATCGGCCACGGTTTCGACCAGCAGCACCTCACCTTCCGGAAGTTGGCCCATTGTGCCGATGGTTTCGGGATGCCCGGCATGGCCGATCATCACCATCTGAAGGCCGCCTTCATGATGACGCTCGGCTTCGATATGCACCTTGGAAACCAGCGGGCAGGTGGCATCGACATAGATCATCTCGCGCCGGGCGGCCTCCGCCGGAACGGCCTTGGGCACGCCATGGGCTGAAAAGATCACCGGCCTGTCGCCCGGAACTTCGTCCAGTTCCTCGACAAACACCGCGCCTTTTTCCCGCAACTCGTCCACGACATATTTGTTGTGCACGATCTCGTGCCGCACGAAAACGGGCGCACCCCATTTTTCCAGCGCCAGTTCCACGATCTTGATGGCCCGGTCCACGCCCGCGCAAAAGCCGCGCGGGGCGGCAAGGTAAAGCGTCAGGGGCGGGCGGGGCTGGGTGGTCATGGCGACAGGACTAAAGCAGTTTAGCTTTGATCCGCAACCTGCAATCTGCCCCCTGCTGCGGCGACGTGCTATGGGGCGGCCGCCGCCAGCAGCTGCGCATTTCCGCCCGATGCCGTCGTGTCGATGCAGACATGCCGTTCGGCAAGCGCGTGGCCTGCATCGGGCATCCCGCAGACCAGCGGCAGGATCGGGCCAGGCCGGGCGGCCAGCGCAAGGGCATGGGCGCGGGTGGTATCCGCATCGGCCCACAGCAGTGCGCCGCCAAAGCCGCGCAATCTGCGCAGGGCTTCGGGCGGCAGGCCGGGGGCCAGCACTGCGGCGCCGCCCAGCGCGCGGATTGCCTGCGCCTGCGCTTCTGCCGCGGCCTGTCCGGGGCCAAGGCACAGCATAGGCGGCCGGGGTTCCGTTGCCAGCCGGTTGGATTCCCCCGTCGGACCTGGCAGGTCACGGGCGGCTGGCATGGGGGGTGTCCCTGTGTCATCCAGCGCTGCCTGTGCCGTTGCCTCATCGCTGATCGTCGCGTCTGCCCGACCCACTGCGGCAGGGCTCCCGTAGAATCGCGCCAGATAAAGCGGCCCCCCCGCCTT
This sequence comes from Paracoccaceae bacterium, assembly GCA_051646105.1. Classification (GTDB taxonomy): domain Bacteria; phylum Pseudomonadota; class Alphaproteobacteria; order Rhodobacterales; family Rhodobacteraceae; genus JBOFCO01. Next base: position 32,528 of record JBOFCO010000081.1, on the reverse strand, counting down.
TGGGCCTGTGCCCGAAAGCCCCTCGCCGCCAAAGGGCTGGCTGCCCACAACCGCGCCGATCTGGTTGCGGTTCACATAGATGTTTCCTGCCCGCACCCGTTCCACCACGCTTTGCACACGGTCGTCGATCCGGCTGTGCAGGCCAAAGGTCAGGCCATAGCCCGTGGCGTTTATGGCATCGATCACCTGGTCAAGGTCCGCCGCGCGGAAGCGGGCGATGTGCAGGACGGGGCCGAAGATTTCCTCGGTCATGTCGGCGATGCCGGAAATGCGGATCGCTGCCGGGCCGATGAAATGACCCGACGCGGGGGCGGGCAACTGGTGGATCAGGCGGCCCTCAGACCGGGCGCGGGCGATATGGGCGGCGATTTTCGCCTGCGCGGCCCCGTCGATCACCGGGCCGATATCGGTTTCCAGCCGCGCGGGATCGCCAAGGGCAAGTTCATCCATCGCGCCCTTCAGCATGTGTTCGACGCTGTCGGCAATATCCTCCTGCACATACAGGCAGCGCAGTGCTGAACACCGCTGCCCGGCAGACTGGAAGCTCGATGCAACAATATCCCGCACCGCCTGTTCGGGCAGGGCGGTGCTGTCGACGATCATCGCATTCAGCCCGCCGGTTTCCGCGATCAGCGGTGCGGCGGGATTGCCGGTTTCCGCCATCGTGCGACGGATTTTCAAGGCGGTCGCCGTCGACCCGGTAAAGGCCACGCCGTCAAGGCGCGGGTCGGCGGTCAGCCACGCACCCACATCCGGTCCGCCGGGCAGGAATTGCAGCGCATCGCGGGGCACGCCCGCCCGGTGCAGCAGGTCAACGGCAAGCGCCGCAATCAGCGGTGTCTGCGGCGCGGGTTTGGCCAGAACGGCATTGCCAGCCGCCAGCGCCGCCGCGATCTGGCCGGTGAAGATGGCCAGGGGAAAGTTCCAGGGCGATATGCAGGCAAAACGTCCACGCGGCGGTGCGGTCAGGCTTTCTGCCGCTGTCGCGTAGTAGCGCAAGAAATCCACCGCCTCGCGCAGTTCCGATACCGCATCAGACAAGATCTTGCCCGCCTCTCGCGCCAGCAGGGCGAAGATCGGGCCGAAGTTATCCTCGTACAACTCTGCCGCGCGCAGAAGCGTTGCGGATCGAGCCGAAGCTGAAGCGTTCCAAGGGGCTGCCGTGGCCAGCGCGTTTTTGACATCGGCCTGCGATGCCGGGGCGACATGGCCCACGGCTGCAGCAGTGGCCGGATCGATGACCGGCTGTTCCAGTCCGGGCTGTGCTGTCCCTGCCAGCAGCGGCGCGGCGGCAAAGACTGCCCCCATATGCGGGGCGCGGCCCACTTCGATCCGCGCAAGATCGCCCGCGTCGGTCAAATCGAAGCCCGCCGAATTGACACGCGGCGCGAAAAGCTGCGGGCCGCGCGGGATTGCGGGATTTTCGGGTGCCGCAAAAGCCTCGAGTCGCGTCAAGGGGCAGGCGGCCACCACTTCGGGCGGTACATCCTCGTCCACGATCTGGTTGACGAAGCTGGAATTGGCGCCGTTTTCCAGCAGGCGGCGCACCAGATAGGCCAGAAGGTCGCGGTGTGCCCCCACCGGCGCATAGATGCGACACCGCGTGCCATGATCCGCCATGACCAGATCGTGCAGGCGTTCCCCCATGCCGTGCAGGCGCTGGAATTCGAAGGCGCGGCTATCGATGCCCCCCTGCCGCGCCATATCCAGCACGGCGGCGACGGTATGGGCGTTATGGGTGGCGAACTGCGGATAGATCCGATCGGTCATGCCCAGGAGTTTGCGGGCATTGGCGATATAGGAAACGTCGGTTGCTTCCTTGCGGGTGAACACTGGAAAATCCGCCAGCCCCAGCACCTGCGCCCGCTTGATTTCGGCATCCCAGTAGGCGCCTTTCACCAGCCGAACCATGATGCGCCGATCCAGCCGCGCGGCCAGACCGTGCAGCCAGCCGATCACCGGCCCGGCGCGGCGGCCATAGGCCTGCACCACGACACCGAACCCGTCCCACCCGGCCAGCGACGGGTCGGCAAGCGCGGCCTCGATCACCTGCAAAGACAGGGCGAGGCGGTCGGCTTCCTCGGCATCCACATTCAGGCCGATGCCCGCCGCCTTTGCCAGCCCGGCCAGCGCACGCAGGCGCGGCACCAGTTCGGCCATGACCCTTTCGCGCTTGGCGACCTCATAGCGCGGATGCAGTGCTGACAGCTTGACCGATATGCCGGGATTGGCGCGGATGTCCGCGCCCCGCGCCGCGCCCGCTATTGCGGTGATCGCCTGCGAATAGGCCAGATGATAGCGCCGCGCATCGGCTTCTGTCCGCGCCGCCTCCCCCAGCATGTCATAGCTGTAGGTGTAGCCCTGCGCTTCCCTTTCCCTCGCGCGGTCCATCGCCTTGCCGATGGTTTCGCCCAGTACGAACTGGCGGCCCATTTCCTTCATCGCGCGGGAAACCGCATTGCGGATCACCGGCTCCCCCAGGCGTTTCAGGGCGGCGCGCAGGTGGCCAGCGACGCCCGGCGGGCGGTCCTCCAGCACCTTGCCGGTCAGCATCAGCGCCCAGGTGGAAGCATTGACGAGGGATGACGCGGAATGCCCAAGATGCCGCCCCCAGTCAGAGGGCGCTATCTTGTCCTCGATCAGCGCATCCATCGTGGCAGCATCGGGCACACGCAAGAGCGCCTCTGCCAGACACATCAGGGCGATGCCTTCGTTGGTGGACAGCCCGTATTCGGCCAGAAACACCTCCATCAACCCCGGTTTCGCGGCGGCGCGGATGCGGGTGACAAGCGTGGCCCCGTCGGCCGTGATGCGGGCGCGGGCGGTGGCGTCAAGCGCGGCTTCGGAAAGAAGATGCCGCAGAAGCGGGCCTTCGGGCGTCAGGGCTTCGGTTGAAATCGCGTCCCAGGGGCTGGTCATGGCAGGGCCTTTTGCTTTTCGGCAGAATAGCGGAAGATATACAGGCAAATTGGCCAATGATATGAAGTCTGACAGGCATATTGCCTGATTTTATGGGTGTTAACATGCCGGATGATCTGGACAGTTATGACCGCGCGATTCTGGCGGCGCTGTCGCGTGACGGGCGCATGACGGCAACCGCGTTGGCGCAGGAAATCGGGCTTTCGAAAACGCCCACGCAGGCACGGCTGAAAAAGCTGGAAACGCGCGGCATCATCACCGGCTATCGCGCACAGCTCGATCCGATCCGCATGGGCCGCGCACATGTCGCCTTTGTCGAGGTGAAGCTTTCGGACACGCGGAATGCGGCGCTGCTGGCGTTCAACCGCGCAGTGCGGGCGCTGGACGAGGTTGAGGAATGCCACATGATCGCATCCCGCTTCGACTATCTGCTCAAGGTGCGGACGGCGGACATCCAGGAATACCGCGCGGTGCTGGGGGAAAAGATATCGGCGCTGCCGCATGTGGCATCGACATCGACCTATGTGGCGATGGAGGTGGTAAAGGATGGGGGTTAGTAGCCTGCCATGCGGTTGCCCGCCGCGTCGATAATCATCTCACCGTCTTCCTTGTAAAGCGGCCCTGGCGGCAACGTATAGAGCAGGTCGAGTACAAGTTCGGATGGCCTGCACAGCCGCACACCTTTCGGAGTGGCGACAATCGGACGGTTGACCAGAACCGGATGCGTGATCATCGCATCAAGCAGCGCATCATCATCCACGGTTTCGTCCAGCAGGCCCAGTTCCGCCGCCGGGGATTTCGTGGTGCGCAGCGCTTGCCGGGGGGTGATCCCGGCCGCCGCAAACAGGGCGAGCAATTGCGGCCTTGTCCAGCCTTCCTTCAGATAGTCGATCACCACCGGTTCGATCCCCGACTTGCGGATGATGTCCAGCACGTTGCGGGATGTGCCGCAGGCCGGGTTGTGATGGATGACGATTGTCACGTTGCCTTCTCCTTCGGCCAGAGCAGGGTTGCGGTGAAAAGCCCCACCAGCGCACCCGTGATTTCGGCAATCATGAAACCCGGCAGGTCGGCTGGGCGGATGCCCGCGAACGTGTCGGTAAAGGCGCGGGCCAGTACGACCGCCGGATTGGCGAAACTGGTCGAGGCGGTGAACCAGTAGGCGGCGGTGATATACAGTGCCACAAGTATCGGCACTGCGTCAGGGCGCTGGCGGATGCCGCCAAGGATGGTCAGCACCAGGCCGAAGGTGGCCACGGTTTCGGCCAGCCATTGCGCGCCGCCGGTGCGCGCCGTGGTGGAAACCTGCCAGAGCGGCAGGTCGAACATGGCATGGGCCAGCAGGCTGCCCGTGATGCCGCCCAGCGCCTGCGCCGCGACATAGGCCAAAGCCAGCCCGGTGGCGATTTCTCCGCGCAGGCGAAACACCAGCGTGACCGCGGGATTGAAATGCGCGCCCGACAGCGGGCCGAACAATGTGATCAGGACGAACAGGATCGCGCCTGTAGGCAGGGTGTTGCCCAACAGCGAAACCGCATCATCGGCGGAAAGGGCATCGGCCATGATGCCGGACCCGACGACGGTCGCCACCAGCAGGCAGGTGCCAAGCGCTTCGGCCAGCAGACGGCGGGCGGGATCAGCAGGCATTGCAGCTTTCCTTTGCCGGTGCGCAGGCCACGAGGCCCAGCAGGGGTGTGCAATGTTCGGGTTTTCCGCCGCAGCAATCGGCCAGCAGGAAGCCCAGCAGGTCGCGCATCCTGTCCATTCCGGCCCGGTAACGGATGGAGCGCCCTTCGCGGGTGGCAGTCACCAGACCGGTGCGCGCCAGGATGGCCAGATTGTTCGACAGGGTGTTGGCGGGGGTGCCAAGCGCGTGGGCCAGATCGCCCGCACAGATGCCGTCCTGCCCCGCCCGAACCAGCAGGCGAAAGATATCCAACCGCATCTCATGGCCAAGGGCATTCAGGCTGTGCAGGACGTCCATCTTTTCCATACTTCATGTAATATGGAAATAAATACACCCCTGCAAGCCGAGATTAGGTCCGGTTGATCCCGATCTGGCCGCGGTCCAGCAACAAATGGTCAAGGATGACGCAGGCCATCATCGCCTCACCCACCGGCACGGCGCGGATACCCACACAGGGGTCATGGCGGCCCTTGGTGACGATCTCGGTTTCCTCGCCGTCGACGGTCACTGTCCGGCGTGGGGTCAGGATGGATGATGTGGGCTTGACGGCGAAACGCACCACGATGTCCTGCCCGGTGGAAATACCGCCGAGGATCCCGCCCGCGTGGTTCGACAGGTATTCCGGTCCATTCGCGCCCATGCGGATTTCATCGGCGTTTTCCACGCCGGTCAGCGCGGCCGTTGCCATGCCATCGCCAATTTCCACGCCCTTCACGGCATTGATCGTCATCATCGCTGCGGCGAGATCGCTGTCGAGCTTGGCGTAGATCGGCGCACCCAGACCGGCAGGAACGCCCGATGCGACAACCTCGACCACCGCGCCCACCGAATTGCCGGACTTGCGCAGATCGTCCAGATGCGCGGCCCAATCCTCTGCCGCTTTCGCATCCGGGCACCAGAACGGGTTCTGCGAAACCTGCGCCATGTCGAAACGGCTGCGGTCAGCCACCAGCCGTCCCATCTGCACCATGTAGCCTGTGATCTTCACGCCCGGCAGCAGATCGGCCAGCACCTTGCGCGCCACGCCGCCCGCCGCCACCCGCGCCGCCGTTTCTCGCGCCGATGACCGCCCGCCGCCCCGCGGATCGCGCAGGCCGTATTTCGTCTGATAGGTGATGTCGGCATGACCGGGGCGGAATTTCTGCGCGATCTCGGAATAGTCCTTTGACCGCTGGTCGGTGTTTTCGATCATCAACTGGATTGGCGTGCCGGTGGTGCGGCCTTCATAGGTGCCCGACAGGATGCGCACGATGTCATCCTCGCGCCGCTGGGTGGTAAAGCGGGACGTGCCGGGTTTGCGCGCATCCATCCAGGGCTGAATGTCGGCTTCGGTCAGTGCTATACCCGGCGGGCAGCCATCGACGGTGGCCCCCAGCGCGGGCCCGTGGCTTTCGCCCCAGGTGGTGACGCGGAACAGATGGCCGAAGGTGTTGAAAGACATGGGCGCGCTCCTCTGCCTTGGCCGCATACCCCTGGGGCGGGGTCCACTCAAGAGGGGAATGTCGCGGTCAGGGGTTGAAATCCGCCGGACACGCCCCAGCTTGATCCTTGCGGACCGGGCCCCTCTGACGCGAGGTAACTTGCGTGATGTCGGATCGCATCAAGTTGCGCTTGATGTCATGCCCGGTCTTCTGCCCCCAAAGGCGGTGCTTTCCAAGGCTGTCATCCCGCGCGTTGAGCCGCGAGAGGACTATCGATGGAAATTCTGTATATGCTGTTTCTGGGAACACCGGTCTGGATGTGGCTGGTGTTTGTCGGGTTGGTCATGGCGCTTCTGGTGCTTGACCTTGGCCTTCTGAACCGGGGCGATCATGAAATCGGGGTAAGCCGCAGCCTGTGGCTGTCGGCGCTGTATATCATCCTGGGAGTGGCCTTTTCCGGTTTCGTCTGGTGGCAGATCGGGGCAGAGGAAGCAAAGCTGTATCTGACCGCCTTTGTCGTGGAAAAGACGCTTGCGATGGACAACGTCTTTGTCATCGCGCTGATCTTCACCTATTTCGCCATTCCCCGCATGTATCAGCACCGGGTGCTGTTCTGGGGCATCCTGGGCGTGATCGTGCTGCGCGGCATCATGATCGGACTGGGGGCGACGCTGGTCGCGGAATACCACTGGCTGCTGTATATCTTTGCCGCCTTCCTGATCTTTACCGGCATCAAGATGATGGTGACGGATGACGAACATCTGGATGTGTCGCAGAACCCGGTGCTGCGTTTCATGCGGCGGCGGCTGAACGTGACAGACGGTTTGCGCGGCAATGCGTTTTTCGTGCGCGAGGCGGAACCCGCAACCGGCAGGATTGCCACCTTTGCCACGCCGCTGTTCCTGGCTCTGGTGCTGGTAGAAATCGCCGACCTGATCTTTGCGGTGGATTCCGTGCCTGCGGTGTTCGCGATCACCACCGATCCGTTCATCGTCTACACATCGAACATCTTCGCCATCCTTGGCCTGCGGGCCTTGTATTTCGCGCTTGCGGCGGTGCTGCACCGGTTCCACTACCTTAAATATGCGCTGTCGGTTCTGCTGATCTTCATCGGCTCGAAAATCTTTGTGGCGGATTTCATGGGGTGGGAGAAGTTCCCCGCGAACTGGTCGCTGGCGGTGACATTCGTGATTCTTGCTGCGGGAGTGGTGTTCTCGCTATGGAAAACGCGGGGGGAGCCGGTGGATGGGCTGCAAGAATAACGACCCCGGCGGGTGGGCCACATTCATGAGCGATGTGCATCAACCCTATCGGATTACACTGCCTTATCGCAGAGGTCGCGGATGAATAGGTTGATGATGCACTGAGTCGGGGCGGTCACTCGCCCCGGCGACGCCATCACAGGAGAGACCCATGAAAACCCGCATTCTCGGCCGGAATGGCCTGACAGTCTCACCCTTGGGTTTCGGCTGCATGGGCCTGACCTCTGCTTACGGAACTGCCCTGCCGCAGGCCGAGGCCATCGCCCTTATCCGCGCCGCGCATGACCGGGGCGTGACGCATTTCGACACGGCAGAGGCTTACGGCCCGTTCACCAACGAAAGCCTGTTGGGAGAGGCGCTGGAGCCCATCCGCTCGCAAGTGACCATCGCCACCAAGTTCGGCTTCGACATCGATCCGGAAACCGGCGAGCGTGGCGGTGCGGGCACCAACAGCCAACCGGATCATATCCGTGCCGTGTGCGACGCGGCGCTGAAGCGGTTGCGGACCGACCGGATCGATCTGTTCTATCAGCACCGCGTCGATCCCTCCGTGCCGATCGAGGATGTGGCGGGATGCGTGCGTGACCTGATCGCGGCGGGCAAGGTCGGCCATTTCGGGCTGTCAGAGGCATCGGTCGCCACCATCCGCCGCGCCCATGCGGTGCAGCCGGTGGCAGCGGTGCAAAGCGAATACTCTCTCTGGTGGCGGGAGCCGGAGCAGGAGCTGCTGCCCGCGCTGGCAGAGCTTGGTATCGGCTTCGTGCCGTTCAGTCCGCTGGGTGCCGGGTTTCTGACCGGCAGCATCAGCGCCGACACCACCTTTGCCCCCACCGACTTCCGCGCGCATGTGCCGCGCTTTGCCGCCGATGCGCTGCCTGCCAACATGGCGTTGGTCGATCTGGTGCGCAGCGTCGCCACCGCAAAGGGCGCTACCCCCGCACAGGTGGCGCTGGCCTGGCTGCTGGCGAAAGCCCCGTGGATCGTGCCGATTCCCGGAACCAAGCGGCTGGACCGTCTGGAAGAAAACCTCGGCGGCGCCACGCTTGAGTTGACCGCCGCCGACATGGCGGAGCTGGGCCGCGCCAGCGCGGCGATCGCTACGGTTGGCAAGAGGTTGCCCGATGCGGTACTGGCAATGACCGGTTTGTGATCTGCCGGTTTGTTCCGGGAATGTCTGACATGCGTCAGGGCTGATTTGCAACCCTGACCGACTTTCTCCAGTCGCGCAGGTTCCGAAGCAGGTCGTCGCGATACGGGTTCAATCTGAAGCGGACGCTTTTTGGTGGCTTGCTGCATTCGGCGGTCTGGTCGGTGGTGACGACACTTTCGCTGACAAGCGAGAATGCCGTTTCAAGCTGAGACTGCCATTGTTCGTGCTGACCTGGGGGAAGTGTCAGGGTGATCGTGATCGGCAGATCAGGATGGCGCGCCATGATCTGAACCGGGGGGCTGTAACCGGTCAACTCGCCCATCGGCACCTGGCCAAAGAAGAACCTGACCGGCACGTCCCGGAAGCTGGCCCATGCGCCGTCCTGCCATGTTCCGTAAGTTTTTATGGCTTCAAAGTCTGGCCAGACGGGCGAAGCGGGAAGCGGTTCAGGCGGTTTTCCCGGTGGCGGGTATTGTTCGCCGGTACCGTTCGCGCCCGTCAGAGTCATGCTGGCACAGGTATTTTCTGAACACGCTCCTTGACCCGGCAAGAAGAATTGGTGCGAGCTTGGCCAAATCCAAGATTCGATGCTTGCCGATGTGTCAGCAAAGGTCATCGTCCCCGTGAACCACGGTGACTCGACGGTTGAACATTCCCGGCTTTCCTTGGGGCGATCAAAACGAAGTGTCACGCCGCAGGCCCAAACATATGTGTAATCGCCTTCGCAGCGTTCGGTATTCGCAGCCAGAAGAGCTTTTACATCGGGATCGGACAAAAGCGCGTCGCGTTCTGCCTCGTAGGTTTTCCGTGCCAATTCACCTGAAATGAAATATCCGCCGAAAACCAGCACAAGTACGGCAAGTGCCAAAATCATGGCCCATCGGATGATGTGTGACGCAGAACGGCGATGCAATCGTCTACTCGTTTGAAATTTCAGAACCCTTGAATAGCGCAACTTGGGCAATCTCATGGCTGAATTGCTGCACCTGACTCGGGTCAGGTCTGCGGGCTGTATGATTTTTTGCCCCCTTGCCACCGCCGCCCCGCCCGCTATGTTCGCCTTACCTCGGGGTGCCCGGACGATTGGGCTGAGATGCGTAAAGCGGACCCGTTGAACCTGAACCGGTTAAGACCGGCGGAGGGAAGGTGTTGACCGCTTCGGCCGTTCATCCCGTCTCCGCCCGTCGCAGATGGAGCGTGAGATGAGATCACTGAAATTTGCTGCGGGTTTCCTTGCCTGTGCCACCCCGGCACTTGCGGAAACCCCTGTGCTGAATGTGTTGGCCTATGACAGTTTCGTATCTGAATGGGGGCCGGGCCCCGCGATTGAAAAGGCTTTCGAGGCCGAATGCGCCTGCGATCTGGTGTTTACCGGCGCTGGTGACGGTGCGGCGCTGCTGACCCGTGTGCGGATGGAGGGCGAGGCGACCGAAACAGATGTCGTGCTGGGCCTTGATACCAGCCTGACAGCGGCGGCCGCCGGGCTGGGCCTGTTCGCCCCGCATGGCATCACCGGCACCTATGACATGCCCAAGGGTTATGACGACCCGCTGTTCGTGCCTTATGACTATGGCTGGTTCGGCTTTGTCTATGATAAAACGAAACTGTCCAACCCGCCGAAAAGCTTTCGTGAACTGGCGGACAGCAATCTGAAGATCATCCTTCAGGATCCGCGATCCTCGACCCCCGGTCTGGGGTTGGTCATGTGGGTGCGCGCAGCATTTGAGGAAGACGCGGGCGAGATGTGGAAAGACCTTGCCGACAATGTACTGACGGTGACACCGGGATGGTCGGAAGCCTATGGCCTGTTTCTGGAAGGCGAGGCCGACATGGTGCTGAGTTATACTACGAGCCCGGCCTATCACCGCATCGCAGAACAGGATGATACCAAGGCGGTGGCGCTGTTCGACGAAGGTCACTACCTGCAGGTCGAGGTTGCGGGGATGTTGGCCTCCTCTGACCAGCCCGATCTGGCGAAGCGGTTTCTGGCGTTTTTGGTCAGCGATGCTGCACAGTCGGTGCTGCCAACGACGAACTGGATGTTCCCGGCCAGAACGCCCGCCGCCGGTCTGCCCGAAGGGTTCGAGGACGATGCGCGCCCCGGCAGCACGCTGACCCTGCCGCCGGAACGCGCCATGGGCCTGCAGGAAGGGGCAATTGCCGAATGGCAGGACGCGCTCAGCCGCTGATGACGGGCAGCCGCTGGCCTGCGATGCTTGTCGCGGGCTGGCTGCTGGCGCTGGTGCCGGGCACGGTGCTGGTTGTTCTGTTGTGGGCAGGGGATGGTGGCAGCCTGAGCGCGGCCGATCAGGCCGTGCTGCGGTTCACCCTTGTTCAGGCGGCGCTTTCGGCCGTTCTTTCGGTCGCACTGGCGGTTCCGGTGGCCCGTGCCCTGTTTCGCCGCCGCTTTCGTGGCCGGGCGCTGCTGATTGCGCTGCTGGGGGCACCTTTCCTGTTGCCGACACTGGTTGCGGTGCTGGCCATGCTGGCGGTGTTTGGCCGCAGCGGATGGTTCAATCAGTTGACCGGGGCTTTGGGCCTGCCGCCGGTATCGATCTATGGACTGCAAGGGGTGGTTGTCGCCCATGTGTTTCTGAACCTGCCGCTGGCCGTCAGGATGATCCTTCAGGGCTGGCAGGATATCCCCGCCGACCGCTTCCGGCTGGCGGCGGGGCTGGGTTTCGATCCGGTAGCCGTCCGCCTGCATCTGGAATATCCGATGCTGCGCGCGGTGCTGCCCGGCGCAGCTCTGGCAGTGTTCACCGTCTGCCTGACCAGTTTTGCCGTAGCGCTGACGCTGGGGGGCGGTCCGCGCGCGACCACACTGGAACTGGCGATCTATCAGGCGGTGCGTTTTGATTTCGACCTGCCGCGCGCCGCGCTGTTGGCGCTGGTGCAGCTTGTGTTGGCCGGGGCAGCAGTGCTGCTTGCAGCGCGCATCAGTGCGTCAGCGGGCTTTGGTGCCGGGTTGCGCGGTGGCAGCGGCACGACTTTTCTTGCCATTGCGGGATGGCGGCGCCGGGCCGATGCGATGGTTATCGTGATGACGGCAGCCTTTCTGCTGGTGCCGCTGGGCGCTGTCGCGCTGCGCGGCATCCCTGCACTGGCCGATCTGCCGCAGCCGGTCTGGCAGGCAGCCCTGCGGTCAGTTCTGGTGGCGCTTGCTTCCGGACTGCTGGCGGTGACAGGGGCGCTGGTGCTGGCACTGGCCGTCGCGCGGGGGCGCAGGCTGGAGGCCGTGGCGATGCTGCCGCTTGCAGCATCCTCTCTGGTGCTGGGTACGGGGCTGTTTCTGGCATTGCGCACGCTGGTAAGCCCCGCTTCAGTCGCGCTGCCGGTGACCGTAGCGGTAAATGCCACACTGGCGCTGCCCTTTGCCTTTCGCATCCTGCTGCCGCCTGCGCGCAACCTGCACGCCGAATATGCCCGCCTTGCCGCGTCGCTGGGCCTGCGCGGCGGCCCGGCGCTGCGCTGGCTGGTGCTGCCGCGCCTGCGCGCGCCGCTCGGATTTGCCGCAGGCGTCGCATCGGCGCTTGCCATGGGCGATCTGGGCGTGATCGTCCTGTTCGCGGGGGAACAGGGTGCAACCTTGCCGCTGATGGTGCAGCGTCTGATGGGGGCATACCGGATGGATCAGGCTATGGCGGCAGCCGTGTTGCTGACGGCGTTGGGTTTTGCATTGTTCTGGCTGTTTGACACATGGGGACGGCGGCATGTTGCACCTTGAAAACCTGCGCCTGACCGAAGGCGACTGGTCGCTGACCGCAGACTGGCAGATCGATGCCGGGGCAAAGGTAGCGGTGATCGGGCCGTCGGGGGCGGGGAAATCCTCGCTTCTGTCGGCCATCGGCGGCTTCTTCACCCCGGCCACGGGGCGCATCCTGTGGCAGGGTCGCGATCTGGCCGATATGTCACCGGGGGATCGCCCCGTCAGCTTTCTGTTTCAGGACCAGAACCTTTTCCCGCATCTGACGCTGGCGCAGAACCTTGGCCTTGGCCTGTCGCCCCGGTTGCGGCTGGATACCGCGCAGCACCGCGCGGTGGAACAGGCGCTGGAACGGGTCGGGCTTTCCGGCTTGGGCGACCGAAAGCCGGGGCAGGTTTCGGGCGGCCAGCAGGGCCGCGCTGCACTGGCCCGCGCCCTGCTGCGCGCACGGCCGGTGCTTCTGCTGGACGAACCCTTTGCCGCGCTCGGCCCGGCATTAAAGGTGGAAATGCTGGACCTGGTCGCGGATGTTGCGGATGAAAACGGCGCGACGGTGATGCTCGTCACCCACGATCCGCAGGATGCGCGCCGGTTTTCTGACCTGACTGTGCTGGTCGAAGGGGGCGTTGCCCATCCACCTGCTGCCACCGAACCGCTTTTCGCCAACCCGTCGCCAGCCCTGGCGGCCTATCTGGGGCAATGAAAAAGCGCCCCGAAGGGCGCTTTTCCGAACTTTGACTGTCCTGCCTTACGGCTTGACCTTGCCTTTCAGCGGCGCCCACAGGCGCTTGTTGGTCAGATACAGCAGCACCGTGAACAGGCCCAGGAACAGCACTGCCAAAAGACCGGTGTGCTTGCGGGCCATCATCTTGGGTTCCGCCGTCCACATCAGGAAGGCCGCCACATCCTGCGCCATGTGATGCACATCGTTGGCATGGCCGTCAGCAAATTCCACCTGCCCGTCCGACAGTGGCGGCGCCATCGAAATCCAGCCCGATGCAAAGGCCTTGTTTTCATAGAAGGTGGTGCCGGCTTCTTCTTTTTCCTCACCCGTATAGCCGGCGAGGAGAGAGGCGATGTATTCCGGTCCGCCGATGCCCTTGGTCAACTGGTTGAAACCCAGCCCAAGCGGCCCGTGGAACCCGGCCCGGGCCTTGGCCATCAGCGACAGGTCCGGTGCGCCCGCCCCGGTGTTGGCGGGGAAGTGGTCGGGCGCTTCGCCCGGACGTTCCTCGCCCGTATCCGGGTCGATGACGGTCAGCGTGGCGGCATAGGCGCGCACCTGGTCTTCGGGAAGGTTCGGCCCGCCCTCGTCGCCCAGCGTGCGAATCGGCACGTATTTCAGCCCGTGGCAGCCAGAGCAGACTTCGGTGAAAATCTGCAACCCGCGCTGAAGCTGGTGTTCGTCATACTTCCCGAACGGGCCTTCGAAGGAAAAGGCGAAGTCCTCGATGTGTTGGGTATGCGCGGCGGTTTCGGCCATTGAAACGCCACCTGTCAGCGCCAGAACGGTTGCCGCGGTGAATGCGAGTTTCCTGATCATGATGTTCGATCCCTTCTCTCTCATTCAGCCGGGGTGTTCGAGGCGTGACTCGAACCGTAATGGGCGTTGAAGTCTTCCTCGATCGTGGCGGGCTGGGGCAGCGGCTTTTCGATCACGCCCAGCAGCGGCAGGATGATCAGGAAATACGCGAACCAGTAGGCCGATGCGATCAACGAGATCGAGGCATAGGGTTCCTCGGCAGGCATGGCACCGCACCACATCAGCACGACGAAGTCGATGACCAGCAGCGCGAACCACCACTTGAACATCGGGCGATAGCGGCCCGACCGCACCGACGAGGTATCGAGCCACGGCACCAGCGCCATGCAAAGGATCGCGCCGAACATCGCCAGCACGCCAAAGAACTTGGCGTCGATGATGCCGCCGGTCACGAAGGACGCAATCTGCACAACCCAGACATCGGCAGTAAAGGCGCGCAGGATCGCGTAGAACGGCAGGAAATACCATTCCGGCACGATATGCGCGGGCGTCGCCAGCGGGTTCGCCTCGATATAGTTGTCGGGGTGGCCCAGATAGTTGGGCATGAAGCCGACCACGGCGAAGAACACCACCAGGATCAGCACCAGCGCAAACAGGTCCTTGATGACGTAATAGGGCCAGAACGGCACCGTGTCCTTCTGCGCTTCGGCTTTCGAGGTGCGGCGCACCTCGACCCCGGTGGGGTTGTTGTTGCCGGTCGAATGGAAGGCCCAGATATGCACGGCAACCAGCGCCGCGATCACGAAAGGCAGCAGATAGTGCAGCGAGAAGAAGCGGTTCAGCGTGGCATTGTCCACCGCCGGGCCGCCCAGCAGCCATTCCTGAAGCGACGGCCCGATGCCGGGGATCGCGCCGAACAGGCCGGTGATCACCGTGGCCCCCCAGAACGACATCTGGCCCCAGGGCAGCACGTAACCCATGAAAGCCGTGGCCATCATCGCCAGATAGATCAGCATGCCGATGATCCACGTCACCTCACGCGGGGCCTTGTAGCTGCCGTAGTAAAGGCCGCGGAAAATGTGCGTATAGACCGCGAAGAAGAACAGCGAGGCGCCATTGGCATGCAGATAGCGGATCATGTGACCGCCGTTCACGTTGCGCATGATGTGTTCGACAGAGGCAAAGGCCATGTCGACATGCGGCGTGTAGTGCATCACCAGCACAATGCCGGTGATGATCTGCAATGCCAGACAGAAGGTCAGGACGATGCCCCAGATCCACATCCAGTTCAGGTTCTTGGGCGTGGGGATCATCAGCGTGTCATAGAGCAGACCCACGATCGGAAGGCGGCTGTGCAGCCACTTTTCGGCGCCGGTCTTGGGTTCGTAATGGTCGTGTGGAATACCAGCCATCTGTCAGCCCCCTCAGCCCAGCTTGATCGTGGTTTCAGTGTCAAAGGCGGCGACCGGCACATCCAGATTGCGCGGGGCGGGCCCTTTGCGGATGCGCCCGGAGGTATCGTAGTGCGAGCCGTGGCAGGGGCAGAACCATCCGCCGAATTCGCCGGAACCATTGCCCAACGGCACGCACCCCAGATGGGTGCAGACGCCCATCATCACCAGCCATTCGCCCGCTTCATCCAGCGAACGGTTTTCATCCGATGCGTCAGCGCCGGGCTTGTTGGCGTTTTCGGCGCCCTGGTCGATCAGATCGGTCAACGCGGTCGCACGGGCGGATTCGATTTCCTCGGGGGAGCGGCGGCGGATGAACACCGGCTTGCCCAGCCATTTCACCGTAAGCTGCGTGCCCACCTCGACACCCGAGACATCGACAAAGATCGACGACAGCGCCTGAACGTCGGCGGAAGGCGACATCTGCCGGACCAGCGGCCAGACAGCGGCACCTGTTGCCACCGCACCCGCGCCTGCGGTCGCGTAGTACAGGAAATCCCTTCGGGTCGCTGTTGTATGGGTTGCGTGGTCGTCTGCGTGGGACACGAGATCTTCTCCCCTACCTGGCCCGGCCGGAACCGGAAGGTCCGCAGCCACATATCGAACAGGCCGCAGTTTCCCGCAGCCACATGGTCCGGCTGTTTAACCCCTTGCACCGGACCCGTCCAGCGGACAATCGGGCGCAGGCAGGGCCGAAAGGGGGCGAAATGCAACGCCTGTGGCAGGCGGGTCGCAGGCTTGGCGAACAGTTCCGCCCGTGGGGCACACGGCGACGGTTCTGCGGATGGGTCGGCGTGACAACGATTCGGCGCGGGGTGAACGACCTGTTCGCGCTAACCCTGCCCGCAGCCTTGCATATCAGGCGGGGTCAGGGTTGCGCATCAGCGCGGCGATGGCCGCAGTCTCGCTGCCAATAGCGGAATGCCCGACGGTGGTGGCGGCACGCAGCCGCACCTCATCCGGCTTGTTCTGGTTCAGCTTCCATGTGCCCTGCACGTTCTCGACTGTCAGGCGGGCCGGGACAATGGCGCGCATGAACCGGTTCAGCGTGTCGTCCGACACCTTGGCGGCCAGCCACGGCGGCTTGGGCAGCAGCCTGTTTTCAAATTCCGCCGACAGCCGGTCAAGGTGATCGCGCAGGGCGGTTTCAGGCAACAGTTCCAGCCGCCCGCGCAAGTGCACGGCGACATAGTTCCATGTCGGCACCTGATCGGGGACTTCGGAATGGGGGCCATACCAGTCGGGGGAGACATAGGCATCGGGGCCGGAGACCGCCAGAAGCGCAGGCTGCGGAGTTGCCAGCGCGCGGGCGACGGGGTTGGAGCGGACGAGGTGAAGTTCGGCGCTTTGGCCATCCTTCGCCAGCACAAACGGCACATGCGCGGCCACCGGCCCGGTTGCGCCATTGACGGTCAGGATGCCGAAGCCGCGTTCGCGGGCAAAGGCAAGGTTGCGGTCGGCGGATGCTTTGCGGAAGGCGGGGTTGGGGTGCATGGCGGTAGATTGGCTGTTGGGGGCAGCGCGTTCAAAGGGAAAGTTGTAGCGGGGACAATTTTGGGGTGCGGAGCTTTGGAGAGCTTCCCTTGGCCCGGAATCAAGGCGCGGCAGGCGCCGCCGAGCCAGCGCCCGTCCGCCCCCATGGGCGGGCGCTTTTGCAACGCTGCACGCCCGCACAGCTGTAGGAGGCAGGGGGAGCCATAAAGCACAGAGGCCAATCGCTGCTGCGCCCACCCGCGAACGGACACCGACCCCCTGTTGCCCTGACCGCCAGCCTTCACCCCGCCAGCCGCTGCGCCTCGATTCCCCGCACCAGGACACTCACGATCTGCCCTTCCGGCTGATCGGTCGCAAAGACCACCTCGGCAAATTGCTCGGTGCGCCCCATGCGCGGGCCTTCGGTCAGCACGCGATGTTCCCGGCCGACTTGTGCCGCCAGATGTGCGGCGAGGGCGGCGTCGCCTGCCGCACGAAGCCGCGCGGCGCGGGCGCGGATCGCCTCTCCCCTGACCTGCGGCATCCGCGCGGCGGGTGTGCCGTTGCGAGGCGAGAACGGGAAGACATGCAGGAAGGTGAGCCCGCAATCCGCGACCAGCTTCATGCTGTTTTCGAACATTTCCTCGGTCTCTGTCGGGAAACCGGCGATGATATCCGCACCGAATGCGATATCCGGGCGCAGGCGGCGGGCATCCTCACAAAACCGGATCGCGTCGTCGCGCAGGTGGCGCCGTTTCATCCGTTTCAGGATCATGTCGTCACCCGCCTGCAGGGACAGGTGCAGGTGTGGCATCAGACGCGGCTCTGTCGCAATGGCCAGCATAAGGTTTTCATCCGCCTCGATGCTGTCGATCGACGAAATCCGCAGGCGCGGCAGGTCGGGCACCAGCCGCAGGATGCGCATCACCAGATCGCCCAGGCGCGGTTCGCCCGGCAGGTCCGCGCCCCATGAGGTCAGGTCGACCCCGGTCAGAACCACCTCGTTGAAGCCCTTGCCGACCAGCCGCTTGATCTGTTCCACCACCACCCCGGCGGGGACGGATCGGGAATTGCCGCGACCATAGGGAATGATGCAGAAGGTGCAGCGGTGGTCGCAGCCGTTCTGAACCTGCACATAGGCGCGGTGCCGCCCGAAGCCGTCGATCAGATGGCCGGCGGTTTCGCGCACCGACATGATGTCATCAACCTGCACACGCTCCGTTTCCCCGATGAAATCCGGGCGGGCAAGGGAGTTCCAGGTTTCCGCCTGCATCTTTTCGTGGTTGCCGATGACGCGGGTCACTTCCGGCATGGCGGCGAAGGTCTCCGGTTCCGTCTGCGCAGCACATCCCGTCACGATCACCGGCGCGCCGGGGTTTTCGCGGGCCAGCCGCCGGATTTCCTGCCGCGCTTTGCGCACCGCCTCCGCCGTCACGGCGCAGGTGTTGACAATGACGGCCCCCTTCAGCCCGGCGGCAGCGGCCAGTTCGCCCATCGCCTCTGTCTCATAGGCGTTCAGACGGCAGCCGAGCGTGGCAAAAACCGGCGCCGTCATGCGTTTCGCGCGATATAATCTGCGGAAAGCGTGCCATCAAAGACATGCGCCACCGGCCCGGTCAGCCAGACGCCATCATCCCGCCAGTCGACTTCCAGCACACCGCCGTCAAGGTCGAGTGTGACCCGCCGCCCGGTCAGCCCGCGCAGATGTGCGGCGACCGCTGCGGCGCAGGCCCCGGACCCACAGGCCAGCGTGATCCCGGCGCCGCGTTCCCAGACCCGCAGGCGCAGCCGTTCGGGGGCGGTGACGCTGGCAAACTCAACATTGGTGCGCTGCGGATACAGCGGATCGTGTTCGATGACGGGACCGACTGCCGCCAGATCGACGGCTTCGGCGTCGGGAACGAAATGCACGCAATGGGGATTGCCCATGCCCACAGCCGCCGGATCGCCCGACAAGGGCAGGTGCAATGTATCGACGGCACGTGCCAGCGGCACGTCCTGCCATTCGAGTTGCGGGTGCCCCATGTTGACCATGACCCGGCTGTCGGACAACCTGACAGCCTTCAACAGCCCGCGTTCGGTCAGCAGCGTCGCCCCATCCCGGCCCAGGCCCCGCATCACGTGATCGGCCACGCAACGGGTAGCATTACCGCAGGCACCGGCCATGCTGCCGTCGCTGTTCCAGAAATCCAGCGCAAAATCCGCCGTTCCGCCAGTATCGTCCCGGATTTCGGCCAACTGGTCGAAGCCAACCCCGCGATGCCTGTCGCCAAGTGCGCGCGCCAACGCAGCCGTCACCACCGCCCCGCGCCCGCGCGAGTCGATCACGACGAAATCGTTGCCCGCGCCGTGCATCTTCATGAACGGCAGGGCAGGGGGGGCGTTCCGGTCTTTCATGCTGCCGCATATAACGTGCAGACAGGGCTTTTGCCAGAAGATGCGGAAAAGCCTCGATTCACCCTTGACCGCCTGTCCTGTTCTTTCTAGTTACCGCCGGCGTGGGCCCGTAGCTCAGTTGGTAGAGCAACTGACTTTTAATCAGTGGGTCACAGGTTCGAATCCTGTCGGGCTCACCACCTTTCAGCGGTATTGCAAACCCTCCGGAACCGTCGCCGCGCGACAGTGTTGGCGTTTTGCGCTATGCCGATGGCCGGTGCTAGCGCCCTGCCGAAAACGCGCCGTAGCCGCCCTGGCTGAACACGAGCGGCGCGCCGGGCCGGGAGGTGAAGCGTGTCACCTCTCCCACAATGATCAGGTGATCGCCGCCGTCGTGTGTTGCGATCTGGCGGCATTCGAAGCGGGCGAGTGATCCGGCGATCAGTGGTACTTCTTCGACGTTCCTGTCGAATTCCATCCCGTCAAAGCCGATACCGCCGCGCAGGAACCTGCTGACCAGCGGTTCCTGTTCCGCGGCAAGCACGTGGATCGCGAAATGTTGCGCCGCCGCAAAGAACGGGAAGCGCGTGGCACTGCGGGCCGGGGCCCACAGGACAAGCGGCGGATCCATCGACAGGCTGGTGAAGCTGTTAGCGGTAAACCCCATCGGACCATCCGGCCCGGCGATGGTAACGACAGTAACGCCCGTCGCGAAACGGCCCAGCGCATCGCGCAGCGCGCGGATGTTCGCGGCATCGGGGGGCAGCGGCGTTTCCGTCAACATCACACTCCAGCAGGGCAGGACCGCCTGCAGGGCAACAGCACCATCTGTGTCGTGCCGTTACCTTGGGCGCCCACGCATCTGGGCTTCCATAGGGTGATGCGCATATGACAGGCAACCCTGATTGCGTTCCCGATTGCCATGACAGCAGCGAAAGCAGCGATTTTCGACATGCGGGCAATGCAAGTGACTGTTAGAAGAGCCAAAGCGCCCAGATGGCAAGGAAAAGAAATGCAGCAAGCCAATCAGCCCCGGATCGTAACGCCAGAGCTTCCCGCGGCGGAAGCGTTCAGCGATGCCGCCGCAGCGGTGACCCGGCTGCAAACGCTGTATGAGGCTGCGACGGATTTTCTTTTCGCGCGCTTTACCGAGGTGCTTGGCAAGGGCCGCCCCGACTGTCGCTACCGGGCCTATTATCCGGAGGTCCGGTTGGTCGTGACCTCTCATGCGCTGACCGACAGCCGCCTGTCCTTTGGTCACGTCGCCACGCCGGGAATCTATTCGGCCACCATCACCCGGCCTGACCTGTTTCGGGCCTATCTGACACAGCAGTTGCAATTGTTGATCCAGAACCATGGCGTGCCGGTGGTCGTCGGCCCATCCACCACACCGATGCCGCTGCATTTCGCCGTCGCCTCGAATCCGCGTCTGGCCGTGCCACAGGAAGGTGTGCTGGATTTCCAGCTGCGGGATGTTTTCGACGTGCCCGATCTTTCGAACACGAATGATGACATCGTGAACGGTACCAATCTGTCGAACCCTGACGGGTCGGGGCATCTGGCCCCGTTTACCGCGCAACGGGTGGATTACAGCCTTGCGCGCCTGTCGCATTATACCGCGACGGACCCGTCGCAGTTCCAGAACCATGTCCTGTTTACCAACTATCAGTTCTATGTTGATGAATTCGAGGCTTATGCGCGTCAGGCGCTTGCCGATCCCGCAAGCGGATACACGGGCTTTGTCGGGCCGGGGAATGCGGAAATCGACACGCCCGACGGGGTGATGACGATGCCGGGCAAGCTGCCGCAGATGCCCACCTATCACCTGAAACGCGCCAACAATCAGGGCATCACCCTGGTCAACATCGGGGTCGGGCCATCAAATGCCAAGACCGCGACCGATCATATCGCGGTGTTGCGCCCCCATGCCTGGTTGATGGTGGGTCACTGCGCGGGGCTGCGCAATTCGCAGTCGCTGGGGGATTTCGTGCTGGCCCACGCTTATCTGCGCGAGGATCACGTTCTGGATGCCGACCTGCCGGTCTGGGTGCCGATCCCGGCGCTGGCGGAAATCCAGGTGGCGCTCGAGGATGCTGTGGAGGAAGTGACCCAGCTTGAAGGCTATGACCTGAAGCGGATCATGCGCACGGGCACGGTTGCCACCATCGACAACCGCAACTGGGAACTGCGCGACCAGTCCGGGCCTGTGCAGCGGCTTTCGCAAAGCCGCGCCATCGCGCTGGACATGGAAAGCGCCACCATCGCGGCCAACGGCTTCCGGTTCCGTGTGCCCTATGGCACCTTGCTGTGTGTATCGGACAAGCCGCTTCATGGAGAGCTGAAGCTGCCGGGCATGGCGACGGAATTCTATCGCACCCAGGTCAACCGGCACCTGCTGATCGGGGTGCGCGCGATGGAACGCCTGCGTGACATGCCGCTGGAGCGAATCCACAGCCGGAAGCTGCGCAGTTTCGAGGAAACGGCCTTTTTGTAAGCGTGAAATCGGCAACAATATTGCCGAAAGCCCGTAAAAACGTGCCACAAAAGGTTGTGCGGCGCCACTAGATCACGTTATATGCCCCGGATGACCCCCAAGCGAATGGGGCACGGTTCAGGAGAGGTTAACATGGCAAAACCCATGACCAAGGCAGCGCTGGTCGGCGCAATGGCCGAAGCGATGAAGTCGGACAAGAAGGTGGCCACGGCTGCGCTGGATGCGCTGGCGGACATCGTCCTGAAAACCGTCGCCGATGGCGGTGCGATTGCTATTCCGGGAATTGGCAAGGTTTCGTGCCGCGCCCGGCCGGAACGTCAGGTGCGCAACCCTGCCACCGGCGAGACGATCACCAAGCCCGCCGACAAGGTGGTCAAGATGACGATTGCCAAGGCGCTCAAAGACAGCGTCAACTGACCTGCGGGCTTTTGCCCGACGGTGCAAATTGGGTCGCCCTCTGGCAGCGGGGGCGGCCTTTTTCGTAAGGGGGCCGTGATATGGACCTGCGCGCGATCGGCATGGGGCTGGCTTTTGCCTTCATGTGGTCCTCGGCCTTTACTTCTGCCCGGATGATCGTGGCCGACGCGCCGCCGATGGCGGCACTGTCGTTGCGCTTTCTGGTATCAGGACTGCTGGGCATCGCCATTGCCCGCGCGCTTGGCCAAAGCTGGCGGCTGACGCCTGCGCAATGGCGGGCGACGTTGATTTTCGGGATCTGCCAGAATGCGCTGTATCTGGGTCTGAACTTTGCCGCGATGCGTTGGATCGAGGCGTCGCTCGCCGCGATCATAGCCGCGACCATGCCGCTGATGGTGGCGCTGTTCGGCTGGATGTTCCGGGGCGAAAGACTGCCGGTGCTTGGCGTGCTGGGGCTGGTGGCCGGCGTCGCCGGCGTGGCGATCATCATGGGATCGCGGCTTGGCGGCGGGGTAGACCTGACCGGCGTCGCCATGTGTTTCGTGGGGGCGGCAGCGCTTTCGGTCGCGACATTGACGGTGCGTGGGGCCAGTTCGGGCGGCAACGTTCTGATGATCGTGGGCCTGCAGATGCTTGTGGGTGCGGCGATCCTGTTCGTGGTGTCGCTGGCCACCGAAACATGGACGTTCAACCCCACACTGCGCCTGCTTCTGGCTTTCGTCTACACCACGCTGGTGCCGGGCTTGCTGGCGACATTCGTCTGGTTCCAGCTTGTCGGTCGCATTGGTGCGGTCCGGGCCGCTACCTTTCACTTCCTGAACCCGTTCTTCGGCGTGGCTGTGGCGGCGGCACTGCTGGGTGAAAGGCTGACCCTGACCGACATGATCGGGGTCAGCGTGGTTGCGGGCGGCATTCTGGCCGTGCAACTGGCCAAGGCGCGTTAGGCCGCGAGACGTTTCATGCGTTCGCTGTCTTCGGCCACCACCTTCAGACGGGCGGGCCGCGCCATGCAGCGTTCCACCCAGTCGCGGATCAGCGGATCGTCCGGCACTGCCTCGGGGAAGAAGGCATAGGGTGCATGCACCAGCAGATCGGCCGCGCTGAAGCTTTCGCCCAAGAGCCATGGCCCGCTTTCCAGTGAGGCGCGGATGCGGGCGACAGCTTCCGGATGACCGCGGAACGTTGCGGAAAGCCAGGGATGCGCCAGCCCGGCGGCTTCGAAGATCATCACCGGTTCCAGAACGCCCTGATACCAGTTCAGCCAACCAACGTAGGCCGCCCAATCCGGCGTTCCGATGGCCGGGGCAAGACCGGCTTCGGGGAAAAGCGTGGTCAGATGCAGGATGATCGCGCCGCGTTCGGTGATGACGCGCCCGTCGTGCACCAGCGCGGGCACCTTGCCTTCGGGGTGGGGGTTGGACGGGTCACGGCTGCCCGATCCATCCCGCCGGGGGATCGTGACGGTGCGTATATCAAGCTTGTCGCGGATGCCCATTTCCTCGATCAGGCTCAGGATCGCGCCGGAACGGCTTTGTGGCGAATGGAACAGGGTCAGCATCGGTCATCTCCTTTTCTTGACATGCTGACAGTTAGCGCCATGACTACTGACATATTACGTCAGTATCTATCCACCATGATCCGGGTATGAGCAAATCCGACCGCCTGTTCCGCCTGCTGCACCTGCTGCGCACCCTGCCGCAGCCCGTCACCGCCGCCCGGCTGGCGGCGGAGGCAGATGTCAGCCCGCGCACGCTTTATCGTGACATCGAAACGCTGCGCGCGGGCGGGGCGCTGATCGATGGCGCACCGGGCTATGGCTATACCCTGACCGAGGATCCGGCCCTGCCACCCCAGATGTTTTCGCGGCTGGAGGTGGAGGCGCTTGTGCTGGGTCTGGCCGAGGTGCGCCAGACCGGCGATGCTGCACTGGCCACCGCTGCCGAGGCGGCGCTGGCAAAGATCGTGGCGACGCTGCCCGAGCGGGTGCAAAGACAGGCATTGCATGCAGTTTTGCAGGTCTACAGGCATCAGCGCCCGCCGTCGCCTCCCGCCGGGCTGGCCCTGATCCGGGAAGCCTGCTGGGAAGAACGTGCACTCGACATCGCCTATGTCGATGCCGACGGCGCAAGGACTGCGCGGCGCGTCTGGCCGCTGTCCGTGGTGTTTCTGGACAATGCGCAGATGCTGCTGGCCTGGTGTTGCCTGCGGCAAGATACCCGCAAGTTCCTGCTGCACCGGATCGAGGATGTGCAGAAGACCGACGAAAGCTTCCGTCCCAAGCGGGTTCCGCTGTTGCGGGAGTATCTGGAGGTTTTGCGGGCCGGTCGCCCATAAGTTTGTTCGGCGCTGTCGTCAGGGGCGCAGCGCCAGCAGCCAGGCGCGATATTCCTGCGGCACGTCCGGTCCGCCGAAAGCCCCCATCAACCCCGCTACGATCACCACACCTGTCAGCAACCCCAGGACCGGCAGCGCCAGAGTGATGCCACGCCCGGCCCCGCGAAAATGCAGCATTGCGGCAAAATGGGTCAGCAGGGCGACAACCGACAATGTGTAGTAGGGCATGAAGTACCAGTGAAACGGCGCGACCGACAGCGGCGCCGCGGCGAAATGCACGGTCGTGTCATGGGCATCGGCACCGAAGCGGGCGGTCAGAACAGCCGGGACATGCTGCACAAGGAAGAACGCCAGATAAAGCCCGGAAATGACCTGCGCCCTGGCCCAGCCGCTGCGCGGCCATCCCCGCCGAAATGTCAAAGCCAGCCCAAGCAGAATTTGCGCTGCGAAAAGGCCAAGCAACAACGCCTCGACGGGCAGCCACCGATACAATGGACGCAACACCGCTTGCACGGCGATATGGGCGTCGGTACCGCCCAGCAATGCCAGATGGTTGCCGATATGCAGAACCAGAAAAGCGGCGAGCGCGACCGCAATCAGCCGATGCGCACGCCGGATCCCATGCCCCACCTTCCGGCACTCCGTATCAGACTTCGGCACCCTGCACGTCGGTCCGTTCCAGCCGCGGTTCACGCGGAGGGCGGCCGATCACGTCGCGCAGTTCATCCAGTTCGATGAAATTGTCGGCCTGACGGCGCAGTTCGTCCGCGATCATCGGTGGCTGGCTGCGTATGGTCGACACGACAGAGACGCGGACACCCTGACGTTGCAGGCTTTCCACCAGCGGGCGGAAATCGCCATCGCCGGAGAACAGCACGATATGGTCAAGGTGCGGTGCCAGCTCCATCGCATTCACCGTCAACTCGATGTCCATATTGCCCTTCACCTTCCGCCGTCCCTGGCTGTCGGTGTATTCCTTGGCGGGCTTGGTCACCATCGAGAAGCCGTTGTAGTGAAGCCAGTCGACCAGCGGCCGGATCGGCGAGTATTCGTCATTCTCCAGCAGCGCCGTATAGTAGAAGGCGCGCAGGAGCTTCCCCCGACGCATGAACTCTTGCCGAAGCAGCTTGTAGTCGATGTCGAAGCCGAGCGCTTTGGCTGCGGCGTAAAGGTTGGACCCATCAATGAACAGAGCCAGCCTTTCATCCTTGTAAAACATTCAAATCCCCTCAAATCCAATCTGCTTCAGAACGGAATTCCCCAGGTTGAGTGATCCCCAGTGCCCGAAAATGCGGCAGATCGCTTTCACCATATATGTTCGAACATATGCCGCCAAGGCTGCATTTGCCCGCAATACCCGACGCTTAGCGAGCACTGTGGCACATATGTAATGTTCTGCCGTGAAAATGCGGGTCTTTTGACCTGTCTGAACGGGTCAACAGGGGCTGTCGGATTTCGCGGCGCGATGGAAGGCTATCGCATAGGTGAAATTGCATGGCATCAAGCACATGGTATGGTTGCGAAAAATATTGTGCTACTGCAACTGCCCCGGTTTCTGATGGGTCGAAGCGACACGGAGACAGCCGCAATGCAGCCCGTTGTGGCGGAAATCCGCGCACCAGGGCCGCTGTTTCGTCGGCCTGTGGCTGAAAGCGCCCCCGCGGGACCTGGCAGACCCTTCGGCCTGTCCATACCCGAATCCCCTACCTGGGAACGGTTTTGTCATGATTCATTGCTTGTCATCGGCAGACCGAGGCACTAAGTAGGCGTTTCCACATCGCCCATCGGATTGGAGTGCTCCCATGGCCCGCGTTACGGTCGAAGATTGCGTTGACAAGGTCCCGAACCGGTTCGAGCTGGTCATGCTCGCCGCGCATCGTGCGCGCGAAATCACCTCGGGCTCTCCGCTGACGATCGACCGTGACAACGACAAGAATCCTGTCGTGTCGCTGCGCGA
Source organism: Paracoccaceae bacterium (assembly GCA_051646105.1). Lineage (GTDB taxonomy): Bacteria > Pseudomonadota > Alphaproteobacteria > Rhodobacterales > Rhodobacteraceae > JBOFCO01. The sequence goes on along the minus strand of JBOFCO010000081.1, from coordinate 6,398 downwards.
AATCGCAGAGGAAACGCAGGGTGCCGAAGATCTGCGTGAACGCATGATTGCCAGCCACCAGACCCAGATCGAGGTGGACGAGCCTGAAGAGGACCAGATGGCGCTTCTGATGGGGTCGGGCATGGATCGTCCCGTTGTGGACGACATGTCGGAGGAGCGCCTGCTGCGCGCCCTGATGGAAGCCCAGGGTCAGGGCTGACAACCGGAAACGACAGACTGGGCCGGGCGGTATGATCGACGTCGAAGACCTGATCGCCCTTGTCCGCAACTACAATCCCAGGACCAATGCTGCGCTGATCCGCGATGCCTATGCCTATGGGCGGGATATGCACGCGGGCCAGAAGCGCCATTCAGGTGAAGATTACTTCACCCATCCCGTTGCGGTCGCCGCTATCCTGACCGAGCAGCGGCTGGACGATGCCACGATCATCACGGCGCTGCTGCACGACACGATCGAGGATACGAAATCCACCTATTCGGAAATCGCCAGACGCTTTGGCGACGAAGTGGCCGAACTGGTCGATGGCGTCACCAAGCTGACAAACCTGCAACTGTCGTCTACCGAAACGAAGCAGGCGGAAAACTTCCGCAAGCTGTTCATCGCCATGTCGAAAGACCTGCGCGTGATCCTGGTCAAGCTTTCCGACCGGCTGCACAACATGCGCACCATCAAGTCCTTGCCGATGGAAAAGCAGGTCCGCAAGGCACGCGAAACCATGGATATCTTCGCACCGCTGGCCGGCCGCATGGGCATGCAATGGATGCGCGAGGAACTGGAGGACCTGTCCTTCCGCGTGCTGAATCACGAAGCCCGGTCATCCATCATCCGCCGTTTCATTACGCTGCAACGCGAATCCGGTGATGTGATCCACAAGATCACCGCCGACATCCGTACCGAACTGGAAAAGGCGGGGATCGAGGCGGATGTTTTCGGCCGCGCCAAGAAGCCGTTTTCGATCTGGCGCAAGATGCAGGAAAAGGATCTGGCCTTTTCGCGTCTGTCCGATATCTACGGTTTCCGGATTATCACGCCCGATGTGACTGACTGCTATCGCGTTCTGGGGGTCATCCATCAGCGCTGGCGGGCTGTGCCGGGACGGTTCAAGGATTACATCAGCCAGCCCAAGTCGAACGGCTATCGCTCCATCCACACGACGGTGTCCGGTCGTGACGGCAAACGGGTGGAAGTGCAGATCAGAACCCGCCAGATGCACGAAGTGGCCGAGGCAGGCGTTGCCGCGCATTGGTCCTATCGTGACGGTGTGCGGGCAAAGAACCCCTTTGCGGTCGATCCCGCCAAATGGATTGCGCAGCTGACCGAGCGCTTTAACGAGGGCGATCACGACGAGTTTCTGGAAAACGTGAAGCTGGAAATGTACACCGATCAGGTGTTCTGCTTCACGCCCAAGGGCGATGTCGTGCAGCTTCCCCGCGGGGCGACTCCGCTGGACTATGCCTATTTCATCCATACGCGCATCGGCAATTCCTGTGTGGGGGCCAAGGTCGACGGTATCCGCGTCCCGCTGTGGACACGGCTGAAGAACGGCCAGTCGGTCGAAATCATCACGGCAGAAGGGCAGCGGCCGCAGGCCACCTGGATCGACATCGTCGTGACCGGTCGTGCAAAGGCCGCGATCCGCAAGAGCTTGCGGGAAGAAGACCGGGGCAGGTTCATCCGGCTTGGGCAGGAACTGGCGCGCGTCGCGTTCGAGCATGTGGGCAAGAAGGCCACCGACAAGGCCCTGCGCACCGCCGCGCGGACCCTGGGCATCGCGGGTGCAGAGGAATTGCTGGCCCGTCTCGGCTCTGCCGAGCTGACGGCCGGTGCCGTCGTGCAGGCACTTTATCCCGAACTGGCCACAGCCCCGGCCGAAGAAATAGACGTGCAGCGCACAGTCATCGGTCTTGGCAATGACCAAAGCTTCCGCAGGGCCAACTGTTGCCAACCGGTTCCCGGCGAAAGGATCGTCGGCATTACCTATCGGGGGCAGGGCGTGGTCCTGCACGCGATAGATTGCCCGGCCCTTGCCGAGTTCGAGGAGCAGCCCGACCGCTGGGTGGATTTGCAGTGGAACGCGGGCCGACATCGCCCGGTGCATACCGTGACCCTGAATATCGCGATTTCAAATGCGACGGGTGTTCTGGGGCGTATCTGCACGCTGATCGGAGAGCAGAAGGCGAATATTTCAGACCTTCATTTTGTCGATAGAAAGCCTGATTTTTACAGAATTCTCATCGACATAGACATACGCGATGTGGAACACCTGCACATGGTCATGACTGCGCTGGAGGCAGAAAGCGACGTGGCGCAGATCGAAAGGTATCGGGATCAAAGCCGAAAACCGTGAATGGTCGGGCATATTGCGCCAGCAGTTTCTGGAAGGACGAGAGACGTGGTTTTCAAGCGACGCGATCGGCGCCCCATAGGGCGGATGCTGGCCGAGTTTCTTTATCCCAAGGGCGGCTGGGCGCGGGCGATCACCTATGTCAAGCACCGGATGCGTCGGCTTCCCGATCAGCCCCACCGAATAGCGCGGGGCATCTTTGCCGGTGTTTTCGTGAACTTCCCGCCGCTGTTCGGGGTGCAGATGGCGTCTGCTGCCCTGATTGCCTGGGCAATCCGCGGCAATATCATTGCGGCGCTGCTGTCGACCTTTCTGTCTAACCCCATCACGACGCCGTTCATTGCCCTGATGTCGGTGGAGCTTGGCCAGTGGATGCTGGGAATCGACATGCCGCTGGATGCGCGGCAGCTGGGGGGCGCCATCCTGGATGCCGGGCATGAAATCTGGGACAATGTCGTTGCAATCTTTACCAGCGAGCCTACGCAATGGCACCGACTGGAAAGGTTCTTTCACGTGATCTTCCTTCCCTATGCGGTGGGCAGCATCATTCCGGGCATCATCGTTTCGGTCATCAGCTATTACCTGAGCCTGCCGGTGATCCATGCCTATCAGCGTCGCCGTGACAAGAAGCGACGGGAACGGCTGGAAAAAAGGATTGCAGCCCGCGCGGCGGCAGCGGAAAAACTTCAGGCCGAAGCAGCCGCGGCCGAAGCGCAGGCACTGGCGGACAGCGGTACGGACCGGGCGGGGGGATAGCACATGGCGGATGGGGAAAAGTATCTGGGCCGGCTGCGGCTTGGCGTGAACATCGACCATGTGGCGACGGTGCGGAACGCGCGTGGATCGGCCTATCCCGATCCGGTTCGCGCGGCAAAGCTGGCGGAACAGGCCGGGGCGGACGGCATCACCGCGCATCTGCGCGAGGATCGTCGGCATATTTCGGATGCCGACATCGAAAACCTGATGGCAACGCTGAGCCTGCCCCTGAATTTCGAAATGGCGGCGACAGATGAAATGCAGGCCATTGCCCTGCGCCACAGGCCCCATGCCGTCTGCATCGTTCCCGAAAAACGCGAGGAGCGCACGACCGAAGGCGGGCTTGAGGTCGCGCGCGAGGAAAACCGGCTGGCGCATTTCATCGCGCCCCTGCGTGATGCCGGATGCCGTGTTTCCATTTTTATCGCCGCCGATCAGCGTCAGATCGAGGCGGCGGCGCGCATCGGGGCTGCGGTGATCGAACTGCACACCGGAAAATACTGCGACCTGCATGCCGAGGGGCTTTTTGCCGAACGGGATGAGGAGCTTGCCCGGCTGCGTGACATGGCGGCCTTTGGTCATTCGCTGGGGCTGGAAATCCACGCAGGCCACGGGCTGACCTATGATACAGTGCAGCCCGTCGCCGCTATCCCGGAAGTGATGGAGCTGAACATCGGGCACTACCTGATCGGCGAAGCGATCTATGTCGGCCTGCCCACCGCCATTGGCGTAATGCGCCGCCTGATGGATGAAGCGCGGGCCTGACCGATGATCCTTGGCATCGGCACCGATCTTGCCAATATCGACCGGATCGCGGGCACGCTGGCCCGCTTTGGCGACAGGTTCCGCAACCGCGTCTTTACACAGCGCGAGCAGTGGAAGGCCGAACATCGCGCGGATGTGGCGGGCACCTATGCGAAGCGCTGGGCAGCGAAAGAGGCCTGCTCCAAGGCTTTGGGCACCGGCTTGCGCATGGGGATTTCGTGGAAGGACATGGCGGTTTCAAACCTTGAAACAGGCCAGCCGGTGATGGAGCTGACCGGATGGGCGGCGGAACGGCTGGCAGCGATGACGCCGCCGGGGCATCGGGCCGTTGTTCATGTCAGCCTGACCGACGACCACCCCTGGGCGCAGGCTTTCGTGGTGATAGATGCGATCCCCGAACCGGATGCGGGGGGCAGGCCTGCTTGACTCGGCCATTGGGCGCGATCATGTAGCGCGGGACAACACAAGGATACGAGAGCAGATGGCAAGCAAGGCCGCCGACGGTATCGTCGAAACCATCAAGACCGTCGTTTATGCGCTCCTGATCGCCGGGGTGTTCCGCACGCTGTTCTTCCAGCCGTTCTGGATTCCGTCCGGGTCGATGAAGGATACGCTGCTGATCGGGGATTTCCTGTTCGTAAACAAGATGGCCTATGGCTATTCCCGGCATTCCTGCCCGTTCTCGTTTTGCCCGTTCACCGGGCGCCTGCTGTCGTCCGAACCTGAGCGCGGCGACGTTGTCGTGTTCCGCCATCCGGTCAACGGCACCGATTTCATCAAGCGGCTGATCGGCCTGCCGGGCGACAAGGTGCAGATGAAAGCGGGCCAGCTTTACATCAATGACGCGCCGGTAAAGCTGGAACCCGCAGGGATGTTCGAGGAAACCTATGCCCCGCAGGGCCCGGAACAGACCTATCCGCGCTGTTTCAACGGGCCAGTGGGCGAAGGGGCGATCTGTCAGAAGGAACGCTTCCTCGAGACGCTTCCGAATGGTGTGTCGCACCATGTTCTGAACATCGAAAATCAGGGATCGGATGATACGGCCGTCTTTGCCGTGCCCGAGGGACAGTATTTCTTTATGGGCGACAACCGCGACAACAGCCAGGACAGCCGCGTTGCGCAAAATGTCGGGGGTGTGGGCTTTGTTCCGGTCGAAAACCTGATCGGGCGTGCGGACCGGATCATGTTTTCATCCGCAGGCCGGTCATTGTTCTTTTTCTGGACCTGGCGCAGCGACCGCTTCTTCAAGGCGATCGAGTGAAGCCGTCAGCGGATATCCTTGCCTTTCAGGCCCGGCTTGGCCACCAGTTCCGCCAGACCGATCTGCTGATCCGCGCGCTCACCCATGCCTCGATCGCCTCTGCCACGCGGGAATCGAACCAGCGGCTTGAGTTTCTGGGCGACCGTGTGCTTGGTCTTGCCATGGCAGAAGCCCTGTTTGCCGAGGACAGGACCGCGACCGAGGGCCAGCTCGCCCCCCGCCTGAATGTGCTGGTGCGACAGGAAACCTGTGCCGAGGTCGCGCGCGAGATCGGCCTGGGCGAAGTCCTGAAGCTGGGCCGGGGTGAAATGGCCACGGGTGGGCGACGAAAAGAGGCGTTGCTTGGCGACGCGATGGAGGCGGTGATCGCCGCTGTCTATCTGGATGCGGGGTTTGCCGTGGCGCGCGATTGTGTGCGCCGCCTGTGGGGCGCGCGGGTTTCCAGCGCGGGAGAGCAGGCGCGCGACCCCAAGACGGCGCTGCAGGAATGGGCGCAGGCACGCGGCATGGCGCTGCCCGACTATGTGCTGCTGTCGCGCGAGGGCGCAGCACACGAGCCGCTGTTCATGATTGAGGTGCGGCTGGAAAACGGGGCCGCCGAACAGGCGCAGGCCGGATCAAAGCGCCAGGCCGAACAGGCCGCGGCACGGGCGCTGCTGGAGCGGATGGAGAAGACCGATGACTGAGACCCCGGAAACCCCGACCCGTGCCGGCTTCGTCGCCCTGATCGGGGAACCCAACGCGGGCAAGTCGACGCTTCTGAACGCCATGGTGGGGGCCAAGGTTTCCATCGTGACGCACAAGGTGCAGACGACTCGCGCCCGCATCCGCGGTGTGGCGATGGAAGGTTCGGCGCAGATTGTTTTCGTCGATACCCCCGGCCTGTTCCGGCCCCGGCGCAGGCTGGACAGGGCCATGGTCGCCGCTGCCTGGGGCGGGGCGGCGGATGCCGATCTGGTGGTCCTGCTGATCGAGGCGCATCGCGGTTTGACAGAGGGCGTTGCCGCCATTCTGGAAACCTTGCGCGAAAGGCTGGAGGGTCGCCCGGTGGCGCTGGCCATCAACAAGATCGACAGGGTCAAGGCGGAAAGCCTGCTGGCCCTGACGCAGGAGATGAATGAGGCTTTTCCGTTTGTGAAAACCTTCATGATCTCTGCCGAGCGCGGCCACGGTGTGCCTGCGTTGAAGCAGTGGATCGCGGGCGAACTGCCCGAAGGCCCATGGTTTTACCCCGAGGATCAGATTGCCGATGTGCCGATGCGCAACATCGC
>JBOFCO010000201.1:0-3774 GCA_051646105.1 Paracoccaceae bacterium | reverse complement strand
GAAGAAGAACACCGGAGGTCAGCATCCCCCCATCCGTTGCATAGACCCGGTTCAGGCGCGGAGGCAGCAAGGCGTGGGTCGAGTTCACATAGGCATAGCGCCAGTGCCACCGCACCAGCGGGATCTTGTTCAGCGTCGGTGCCTGCCGTGGCGTCCCGGCAAAAAAGGCGCGGGCCCGCGCTCCACCCTGGATCCACAGATTCTGCATCTTGGGCTGCACCTTGACCTGGTGGTTGCCCGCATCGAACCACTCAAGCTGATCCAGCGGGTCATCTCCCGGCCGATACTCACCCTGCGAAACCGGGCCCTCGGGGTAAAGATCAACCGTCAGCGCGCCCAGCGCGTGTTGCCCCTGGCGTTCAAGCCAGTCGGTCAGGGCGAGAAGTGGCCTTGTCTGCCAATGTGGATAGATCAGGATCTCGTCGGCATCCAGCGTCAGGCACCAGTGACCATGTCCATGGCGCAGCATCAGCCAGGTCAGCCAGTCCATCCCGAAGCGCGACGCCTTGTAGCTGGCCCGCGTATGCCACAGTGATACGTCCGGCTGAGCCGCCAGAAATTCGTGGCTTCCATCAGTGCTGTCGTTGTCCACGATCAGAAACTGCCGCACCCCCAGCCTGCGGTGATGCTCAAGAACAAAGGGCAGCCGCTGCGCTTCGTTGCGGATGGTCATCAAGCACAGGATGTCCCCCGCTGCGATCAGGCCCGTTCTATCAGTGACCGGGGTCAACTCGCGGCGGCGCCGGAACGCCCGGGCAAGCAGAATCCTGCGCCGGGTCCGAAGCCGATATGCGGCAGCAAGCCCGACCAAATCGCGGACGGGCAGATCAGGCAGCGTTCCAATGGGAAAGGCGTGCGGCAGCGGGGCCAAGTCTTACTGCGCAGCCTTCTGCATGGCGAAAAGGGCGTGCAGGAAAGCCTCGAACTCACCCCCAAGATCGGGCCGCGACAATCCGAAGGCCACCGTGGCCTGCAGAAAGCCGATCTTCGATCCGCAATCATAGCGCTGGCCACGGAATCGCAGGGCATGCACACCGTCTTTGCCACCAACTTCTTCAGCGATGGCGTCGGTCAGCTGGATTTCGCCCCCGGCCCCCTGCTTCATGCGGTTCAGGTTGGTCAGCACCTTTGGCGTCAGGATATAGCGCCCGATGACGGCAAGGTTTGACGGGGCGTCCTGCGGCTGGGGCTTTTCCACCAGTCCCGCGGCGCGCACCAGCGCCCCCCTGTCTTCGGCAATGTCGACGATGCCGTAGCTGGCGGTCTTGTGCGGAGCGACTTCCATCGCAGCAACCATGCAGCCGCCGGTCTCTTCATAAGCCTCGACCATCTGCTGCAGGCAGGGGCGTTCGGCCGCGATCACGTCATCGGGCAGCAGAACGGCAAAGGGCTCGTTCCCGATCATGCGGCGGGCACACCAGACGGCATGGCCAAGACCCAGCGGACGATTCTGCCGGACATAGGCAATGGCGCCCGAATCCATATTGGTGTCCTTCAGCATCTCAAGCAGGTCGGTCTTGCCCTTCCTGCGAAGCTCGCTTTCCAGTTCGGGTGCCTGGTCGAAGTAGTCCTCAAGCGCGGATTTCCCGCGGCTGGTCACGAAGATGAATTCCTTGATGCCTGCGGCGCGCGCCTCGTCAATCGCGTATTGGATCAGCGGGCGGTCGACCAGCGTCAGGATCTCTTTCGGAATCGACTTGGTTGCCGGAAGGAATCGCGTGCCAAGCCCCGCCACGGGAAAAACAGCCTTGCTGATCTTCTTCTTGCGCATTTTCCGGTCCACTTCTGACGTCAAAACCGCCCGTTCGGCCCAACGTCTATTGTCGCGAATTCTGGCCTTATCCGGGCGACGTCGCGGCAACTTTGGTAATATGCACTTATGTCATTTGTGTGCACAGAAAAAAGTTTCTGAACACCGTCAGTTAAGCGCTTGCTTATGCTGCGTTCATGCCTTTCCAAGCATCCTTTCGATCACGCCCACGTCCGACGGGTTGTTCAGCTCCCAGAATTGCCGACCTTGCGCCTGCACTTCGACGCAAAGGACCCGGCGGCCCTGCTCCAGAAAACGCAATTGTTCCAGTCCTTCAAGGGTTTCCAGCGGACCGACAGGCCAGGTTGGATAGGCCGCCAACGCAGCAGGCCGGTAGGCATAGACGCCGACATGATGGAAAACCGGAGTGGCCTCGTCCGCTGCATAGTCGCGCCCCGTGTAGGGAATCACTTCCTTCGAGAAGTATAGCGCCCGGCCACCGTCCCCGAACACGGCTGTCGTGCCGCCCACGCGCCCGGCCCGGCGGTCGGCCAGAAAGCCCGCCACCGCACGGCCATCGCAGCGCAGGACAGGGGTCGCGATGTCGGCCACAGGGTCGGCAGCAAGACCCGCGACCAGGTCCTCGACAAACCAGGCCGGTGTCAGCGGCGCATCACCTTGCAGGTTCACCACCAGGTCGTATCCCGGCAGCTTTCCAACCACCTCGGCACAGCGCTCGGTGCCATTCCGCGCGTCGGAAGAAGTCATCACTACCTCGGCCCCAAAACCCCGGGCGTGATCTGCGATTCGGTCGTCATCCGTGGCAACGACCACGCGGTCGATGCCACCAACGGCCATCGCCGCCTCCCAACTCCGCCGGATCAGGGTCTTCTCGCCGTCGGGCCCGCGCAGGGTCACAAGCGGCTTGCCCGGATAGCGGGTGCTGGCATAGCGGGCGGGGATGGCGATCAGCACCGTCATTTCAGCACCACACCGGGCGAGTGGGCAATAAAGAACGGGTTGTCCCAGCCGGGTTTGCCGTAAGTCAGGGGTGTGTGGTCATCAAACCGCACCACATGCCCGCCCGCCCCGCGCAACACGGCATCACCCGCCGCCGTATCCCATTCCATTGTCCGGCCAAGCCGCGGGTAAAGGTCAGCCTCGCCCGTCGCCACCAGGCAGAACTTCAGGCTGGACCCGGCCGAGGTCATGTCGCGAACGGCATAGCGTCCGATGTAATCATCCGTCGCCTGATCGCGGTGCGATTTTGATGCAACCACCATCAGCGCCGCATTGTCGGGCCGTGAGACGCGTAGCTCGCGGAACGTCCCGGGGCTGTCCTTGTCCAAGGCGCCCAACTCCTCGATCGCAGTCCCATCCGCAAGCGTATAGAACAGCCGCCCCTTTGCCGGAGCATAGACAACACCATGGGTCGGCTTGCCGTCCTGAACAAAGGCAATGTTCACGGTGAAATCACCTCGCCGCTGCACGAATTCCTTTGTCCCGTCCAGAGGGTCCACGATCAGAAAGGTCCGCGCGGTCTGCGCATGGCTTTCAGCCTGCTCTTCGGTGATCAGGGGAACGTCGGGAAACGCCGCGCGCAACCCGGCCGAGATCACTTGATCCGCCGCCTCGTCCGCCTCGGTGACCGGGCTTGCATCACCCTTGGCACGCACCTCGAAGTCGGGCCGCGCATAGACCGCCATGATCCGGTCGCCTGCGTCCAGCGCCAATCGGCGCATCAGGCGCACCATGTGGTCAAGATCCATCACGTTCTCCAGCGTCTGCCTTGCGGCGATTGATCATTTTTCCGCGCGTCCTTATCCTGCGGCGCTAACGGAACGGCAAGGTTTCCCTGCGAAAAACGCCTTGCCTTCGGAGTGACCCGCGTGTTTCGCCACAAGCCGATCCAGAAGACCCCGCTTGGCATGGCGTTCGAAACGCTGGAGCTGATCTTCCATATCGCGATCCGCAACCTGCGGAAGTCACATTCCAATGCGGTCCTCGGGCTGGTCATGGCGATC
>JBOFCO010000111.1:0-13176 GCA_051646105.1 Paracoccaceae bacterium | reverse complement strand
GACAGCGAAACCGGCCCCCGCTTCCAGATCAACTTCCAGAACTGCGTCCACTGCAAAACCTGCGACATCAAGGACCCGTCACAGAACATCACATGGAAAACACCACAGGGCGCAGACGGGCCTAACTATCCGAATATGTAAGCCGAAGGTTTCAGGGAGGAGCCCGCGATGAACGAACTGAACGGATACGACATCGAGGATCTGGAAATCGGAATGAGCGCGAGCTTTTCCAAGACCATCACCGAAGCCGACATCATTCTGTTCGCCGGTGCCTCCGGTGACAACAACGCCATTCACATCAACGAGGATTTCGCGCGCAAAACCCCGTTTGGCGGGCGCATCGCACATGGTTTCCTGACCGCCAGCACAATTTCGGCGGCCATAGCCAACCGTCTGCCGGGGCCGGGCACGATCTATGTGTCGCAGCAGATGAATTTCACCGGTCCCGTGCGCCCCGGTGATACGGTGACGGCAGTGGTGACGGTAAAGGAGGTGACACGGGATCGCGCACGGGCCGTGTTGACGACGGTCTGCTCGGTCGGCGACCGCGTGGTGGTTGAGGGGGAGGCGACGGTCAAGACCACATCCCGCGCCCGGCGCGAGGCAGCCTGAGACCACACAAGGGGGAAGGGGAGGCAGATGACAGAGACCAAGCTTGCCGAACAGACGCAGCAGTACCTTGATCTGGTCGGTCGCGCCGCCCGAGTGATGGGCCGCAATCAGGAGCGGGAGGTTGAAAAGGCGATGGGGGCCGATTTTTCCATCGTCGACCAGTCCTCGGTCCTTTCGGCCTATATGCGGGCGCTTCCGGCGCTGTTCGAACGCCCCGCCCAGGTTGCGGCACTGACACAGCGCATGTGGCTGGGCTGGATGACGGCCTGGCAGGATGCCTGGAGCGGCACATCGCAGGATCCGGGCGACAAGCGGTTCCGTGACCGCCGCTGGAACGGCGATCCCTTTGCGCGCGGGCTGCGCGACAGCCACATCGCCCTGGAAAAGGCCACCGAGGACTGGCTGGCGACGCTGCCGCAAGGGAATAAGGATGCGCTGCGGGTCCGGTTCTATACGCGCCAGTTGCTCAGCGCGATGGCGCCGACGAACTTCCTTGCCCTGAACCCCGCCGCCCGTGAACGGTTTCTGGAAACCGACGGGCAAAGCCTGCTCGACGGGCTGCGCAACCTGGTCGAGGATCTGGAGCGCGGCGACGGGCGGCTGGACATCAACACCAATGATGCGGGTGCATTTCAAGTCGGGCGCGATCTGGCCACGACGCCCGGCAAGGTGATCTATCAGAACGACCTGATGCAGCTGATCCAGTATGAACCGATGACCCCCGAACAGCACAAGCGCCCGCTGCTGTTCGTGCCGCCGTGGATCAACAAATACTATATTTTCGACATGCGCCCGGACAACAGCATGGTGCGGTTCATGCTGGAGCGCGGGCATTCGGTTTTCCTGATTTCCTGGGTGAATCCGACCCGCGACCATGCCGAGATGAGCTTCGAGGACTACATGAAGCTGGGCCCGCTGGCAGCGCTTGATGCTATGGGCAAGGCGACGGGCGAGGACCGGTTCGACATCCTTGGGTTCTGCATCGGCGGCATTCTGGTGACGGCGACGCTGGCCCTGCTGGCCGCGCGGGGCGACAATCGCATCGTCACCGCGACGACGCTGGCGACGATGGTCGATTTCACCGATGTGGGTGAGGTCGGGGTGTTCATCGACCGCGACCGGCTGAAGGCGCTGCGCGATCACATGGCCGACAAGGGCTATCTTGAAAACCATCACCTTCAGGACATGTTTTCGATGATCCGGGAAAACGACCTGGTTTGGTCATTTCATGTGATGAACTACCTGATGGGCCGCAAGCCGCCCGCGTTCGACCTGCTGTTCTGGAATGCCGACAGCACGCGCCTGCCTGCGGCCATGCTGCTGTGGTATCTGGAAAAGATCTATATCGAGAACGGGTTGCGCAAGCCGGGTCACCTGTCGCTGGACGGCACCCCCATCGACATATCGAAGATCACCGTGCCCTGTTTTGTGCTGGCCACGAAAGAGGACCATATCGCGCCCTGGACATCGATCTATCCCACGACCGGGCTGCTGGGTGGCGAGGTGACGTTTGTGCTGGGCGGTTCGGGGCATATTGCCGGGGTCATCAACCCGCCATCCGACCGGCCAAAATACGGCTACTGGACCCGCGACGACTATCCCGCTGATCCGCAGGTCTGGCTGGCGGGGGCAAAACGCCACGAGGGATCGTGGTGGCCTGCATGGAGCGCCTGGATGGATGCCCATGACGACGAAGTGCGGGTCAAGGCCCGCAAGCCTGGGGCGGGCAAGCTGAAGCCTATCGAGGAGGCCCCGGGCAGCTACGTTCTGGGTCGATAGCGGCGTCAGCCCTGATCGGTCAGGAAGGGTGCCAGCGCGGCGGCCGGGATCAATGCGCCGGGATGCTGCACCACGATTGCAGCCAGCCGTTGCCCTGCCAGCACGGCATCGGGCAACGAGGCGCCGCCAAGCCGCGCGGCAAGGAACCCCGCATTGAAGCTGTCGCCCGCGCCGGTGGTATCGACGGGCTTCACGGGATGCGGGGCGGGCAGGGCGAATGTCTTGCCCGCCGATATGGCGGCCAGCGGGCCGGGGCCGTTCTTTGCCACCACCTCATCCGCGCCAAGAGCGGCATAGCGGGCCGCCGTCGCCTCGGGCGTGGCGTCCCCAAATGCTTCTGCCTCGTCATCGAAGCTAGGCAGGACGATCGAGGACAGCGCTGCCGCATTCGATACCGCCCGCCGCATGGCATCGGCGCTTTCCCACAGTCGGGGACGAAGGTTGGGGTCAAAGATCACGCGCCTGCCATTCAGCGCCGCAAGCAGGCGCTTGCGCCCCTCATCACCGACCACGGCCAGCGTGATGCCCGACAGATAGATTGCATCGGCGGCGTCGAAAGCTGCGTTCAGCCAACCCTGATCGTCGGCCATGGCCCGTGCCGCCGATTGGCCGCGCCAATAGGTGAAACTGCGCTCCCCGTCCTTCAGCGCTATCATGTAAAGCCCGAGGTTGCGCGAGCCGTCGCGCTGCACCCATCCGGTGCCGATGCCTGACTGCATCATCGCCGCCAGCGCTGCATCCGACATCGGATCAGTGCCAATCCGGGTCCCATAGCTGACTTGCCAGCCGGGGCGCAACGCGGCCAGATACCAGGCAGTGTTGAACGTATCCCCGGCGAACGTCTGCCGCCACAGGTCCGGCCCCGCTGCCGACAGTTCCACCATGACCTCGCCCAGTGCCAGAATACGCATCGGTTCCTCCGTGTTCGCGGCGAACCGAACAGAGGCTCCCGCCGAAGTCAACCATCTGACGGACCGATCCGAAAAGCATGACGACGCATCCCAAAAGTCTATTGTAACAACCGGCAGTATAACCTACCCGTTTCCAAGGTCGTGCCCAATTGGGCGCGAAGCCATGGTCCGCCCGTTCCAGCCCACCGCAGGAGGCATGATTTGCTTGACCTCGCCACGATCCGCGAAACGCTTGCCGCGGAATACGACCTTGCCCCCTCGACGACGCTGGCCGACGAGATGCGCCACATCCATGCCCGGTTCGATCGCGTGGTGCCCTATGCCGACTGGGTGCGCCACGCCCCCTATGTGCGCGCCATCGAACGGCTGAAGGCAAAGCGGAACGCGGTGATCCTTGCCCACAATTACATGACGCCGGACATCTTTCACGGCGTGGCCGATGTGGTGGGCGACAGCCTGCAACTGGCGATCAAGGCGGCAGAGGCCGAGGCCGATGTGATCGTGCAGGGCGGCGTGCATTTCATGGCCGAGACATCGAAAATCCTGAATCCCGGCAAGACGGTGCTGATGCCCGACATGGGTGCGGGCTGCTCGCTGGCGGAATCGATCACACCCGAAGGCATCGCCGAAATGCGGGCCCGCTATCCCGGCGCAAAGGTCGTGACCTATGTGAACACGACGGCGGCAGTAAAGGCCGCGTCGGATGTATGCTGCACGTCCTCGAATGCCGCACAGATCGTGCGGGCGATGCCGGGCGATACCGTCATCATGACGCCCGACCAGTATCTTGCGCAGAATGTTGCGAAACAGGTGCCCGAAAAGCGCGTGGTTTGGTGGGAAGGCTCGTGCATCGTGCATGAACGGTTCACCGCCGCCGACCTGCGCGATTTCCGCAAGTATCAGCCGGATGTGCAGATCATTGCCCATCCCGAATGCCCGCCCGACGTGGTGGCGGAATCCGATTTCACCGGGTCTACCTCCGGCATCATCGAGTTTGTGCGGAAAAACCGCCCGGAAAAGGCGATGCTGGTCACGGAATGTTCGATGGCGTCAAACATCGCCGATGAACTGCCAGAGGTCGATTTCGTCGGCCCCTGCAACATGTGCCCCTACATGAAGATGATCACCCTGGAAAAGATCCTCTGGTCGCTGCACAGCATGACCACGGCAATCGAGGTTGATCCGGCGGTGGCAGAACCGGCACGGCTTGCCGTGCAGCGGATGATCGACCTGTCGCGGAAAGCGGCGTCATGACGGTTTCGACGGACCGTGTCGTCGTGGTCGGCGCGGGGCTTGCGGCGCTTTCGGCCGCGCTTCGGCTTGCGCCGCATCCCGTTCTGGTGATTTCGCCGGAAAAGCTGGGGGTGGGGGCGTCTTCTACCTGGGCGCAGGGCGGGGTGGCCGCGGCCATCGGGCCGGGCGACAGCGCCGCCGATCATGCAGCCGATACCGTGCGCGCCGGTGCGGGCACGGTCGATCCCGAAGTGGCGACCATGGTCACCGCGCTTGCCCGCGATCACATCGTGGAACTGACCAGCCGGGGAACGCCTTTCGACCGCGATGCGGGTGGCAACTATGTGCTGTCGCGCGAGGCAGCGCATGGTCGCGCCCGCGTGGTGCGGGTGCGCGGCGATCAGGCGGGGCATGAGATCATGGCGACGCTGATCGCCACGGTGCGGGCCACGCCGTCGATCCAGATCGCCGAAGGCGTCATGGCCTGCCGGTTTGAATCGGACGGGGCGCGGGTGACCGGTGTCTGGGTGGAACGCGCCGACCGCCCCACCGGACAGGTGCTGATCAAGGCTCCGGCGATGCTGCTGGCGGCGGGTGGTGCGGCCGGTCTGTTTGCCGCCACCACCAACCCGCCGCGCATCCGCGGGCAGGCGCTGGGTATGGCGGCGCGGGCGGGTGCCATCGTGGCTGATGCGGAATTCGTGCAGTTCCATCCCACTGCCATCGCCACGGGCGAAGATCCGGCGCCGCTTGCGACAGAGGCGCTGCGCGGCGAAGGTGCGATCCTGCTGAACGACCGGGGGGAGCGGTTCATGACCGCTATCCATCCCGATGCCGAACTTGCCCCGCGCGATGTCGTCGCCCGCGCCGTCTATCTGGAAACGCAGGCCGGGCGTCGCCCGGTTCTGGACACGCGCGACGCCATCGGCGCGCATATCCTGACGCAGTTCCCTTCCGTCGCCGAGGCTTGCAGGCGCGCCGGTATCGATCCGGTCAAACAGCCGATCCCGGTGATGGCGGCAGCACACTACCATATGGGCGGCGTGATGACCGATAGGCAGGGGCGGTCTTCACTGCACGGGCTGTGGGTGTGTGGCGAGGCGGCCTCGACCGGGCTGCACGGCGCGAACCGTCTGGCATCCAACGGCTTGCTGGAGGCGCTGGTTTATGCCCGCATCGCGGCCGACGACATCGCGGCAGGTCTTGGCAGGGCGGATGATGTCGCGCCTGTCCGGTTGCGCTTTCCCAAAGGCGGAGAGGTGATCGACGGCGACGCTGTGCTGCGTCTGCGCCGCCTGATGACCGATTGCGTGGGTGTGGTGCGCGACGGCGCTGGGCTGAACCGCGCGCTGGACGGCATTGCCGAAATCGCCCGCAAGGCACGGCCCTCGGATGCAGTGTCGAACAGCATCGCCGCCGCCACGCTGATCGCGGCCGCCGCGCATCTGCGCCGGGAAAGCCGCGGTGGGCATTATCGCAGCGATTTTCCCCAACCGGACCCGGCGCAGGCCAAACGGTCACGGCTGACCCTGGCCGAGGCAGAAAGCCTGCGCGAGACCACCGACCGAGATTGACAGGACTGCCACGATGATGCCCGACCTTCTGCTTGAACCGCTTGTCCGCGCCGCGCTGACCGAAGACCTTGGCCCGACGGGCGATGCCACCTGCCGTGCGGTGATCCCTGCGACGCTGACCTATGACGCCCGCATGGTGGCCCGGCAGCCCGGCACGGTGTCCGGGATGCGCATTGCGCAGATTGCATTCCGGCTGGTCGATCCTTCGGTCAGCGTCACGCCGCTGGCTGCCGATGGCGACCGGGTGGAAAAGGGGCAGGTCGTGCTGCGGGCATCGGGCAGTGCGGCATCGATCCTGATGGCGGAACGGGTGGCGTTGAACTTTGCCGGACGGCTGTCGGGTATCGCCACACTGACTTCGGCCTTTGTCGCGGCGGCGGCGGGGACGAAGGCGCGGATCACCTGCACACGCAAGACCACGCCGGGCCTGCGCGCCGTGGAAAAGGCCGCTGTCGCCCATGGCGGCGGGTCGAACCACCGCTTCGGCTTGTCGGATGCGATCATGATCAAGGACAACCACATCGCCGCGGCGGGCGGTGTGCGTCCGGTGCTTGCGGCGGCGAAAGCCGCGCGGTCGCACATGATGCGGATCGAGATCGAGGTGGACCGTCTGGATCAGCTTGAAGAAGTTCTGGCCGAAGGCGGAGCCGATGTCGTGCTGCTGGACAACATGAGCACATCAGACATGGCCCGCGCGGTGCAGATCGTCGCGGGCCGCGTGGTGCTGGAGGCCAGCGGCAACATGTCCCTGCCGCGCATCCCCGAGGTGGCGGCGACAGGGGTCGATTTCATTTCCGTTGGCGCGCTGACCCATTCCGCCCCCGTGCTGGACCTGGCGCTGGATTTTTAGGGGGCATTTCGGGCCATAGATGCCGTCAGCCACAATCGGTCGAATGGCTGCCTTGCGCTTTCCAGAACGAAACTCGCCCGACGCTGGGAGCGAACATCGGGTCGTCCCGGCCTTGATACCGCCGCCACATCACTCCGGTCTGCGTTGGTACGCAGATCATCAGAGTTTACCGCAGCGGACATGAAAGCTTTCCGGCTGATCCCGCCCAACCACGGCGTATCGCATCATGGTTTCACTGTGTTGCATGCCCGGCAGAGGACGCCCCAAGGTGCCCCGGTCAATTGGCCAGATGTGCCGGTTTTTTGCCAAGGATGATCATGCCGAGGATGTCGTCATCGGTAACGTCCTTGACTTTGACCGTTCCGACAAGCTGGCCGTTCTTCATCACCGATGCGCGGTCACACAGATTCATCGCGTGGATTTCAACGGCAGAAACGCCGACCGATGTGGCAGCGAGATAAACTCGACCAAGGATAATTGCGGCGCGCTGGTTCGGTTCAGGGCGTAACGGATCGGCATTTGACGGCATCCTCATGGCGAAGTCAGGCGTAAGGGTCAGTACCGAAGCCCTGGGTGTAGGGCTGTCGCCGACCGTTGGTGTCATTGCACATCAAGCCAGTGCTGTTCCCGGCTGCTTGTCTGGATGGCTTCGACCAGCGTCTGGATGCGCAGCCCCTTGCGGAAATTGAACGGCTCCGGTCCTTTACCGGCAATGGCATTGACATAGCCCGCCACCTCGATCGCCTTAAGGTCGTTGAAACCCAGTTGATGGCCGGGGGCCACGCAGAACAGGCCATAGGGCGCGTGGTCTGGTCCGGCCTCGATCCGGCGGAAGCCCTGGCGGCCTTTGGCATCGGTGGTGCTGAAATAGTGCAGGACGTTGAAATGCTCCTGGCTGAAGGCCAGCGCGCCTTTCGTGCCGTAGATCTCGAAATCATGCTGCATCTTGCGGCCGGTGGCGATCCAGTTGCCCTCGACGCTGCCGGTTGCTCCATTCCCGAAGCGAAGAAAGGCACGCCCGACATCATCCACTTCGACCCTGCGTGTGCCCCCCTTGCCGTCCGGCCGTTCGGAGATCATGGTGACGCAATCGCCCATGACGCGGGTGATCGGACCACACAAATATTCTGCCGTGGCCAGCGCATGACTGCCGATATCGGCCAGCGCCCCGCCACCCGCCGGATCGTGGCGAAAGGTAAACTGACCCCCGCTATCGGCCATGTAATCTTCGCAGTGAATGCCGCGATATCTGCGGATTTCGCCCAGTTAGCCCGCCGCGATCATCTCTCTGGCCAGTGATATCATCGGGTTGCACAGGTAGTTGAACCCGACCTGGGTCTTGACCCCGGCGGCTTCTGCGGCCAGCGCCATTTCACGTGCGTCGGCAGCATGCGGGGCAAGCGGCTTTTCGCAATAGACATGTTTCCCTGCCCTGATCGCGGCCAGCGCCATCTCCTTGTGCAGGGCGTTTGGCGCGGTGATGTCGACCACATCTATGTCGGGATTTTCCACGATCCTGAGCCAGTCGGTCGTGGCATGGGCAAAACCGAAGCCGGCTGCAGCCTTTGCCGCGCTTTCCGCGGTCACATCAGCGACCGTATGCAGTTCCAGTTCATACGGCAGGTCGAAGACGCGCGGGGCCGAGGCAAAGCCGAAGACATGGGTCTTGCCCATGAAGCCTGTGCCAATCAGGCCGATACGCAGTTTCGGTTTGGTCATTTCGTCAGTTCCTCTGCGCTGCCGATTGCAGCCGTGTTGACAACAA
Organism: Paracoccaceae bacterium; assembly: GCA_051646105.1. GTDB lineage: Bacteria > Pseudomonadota > Alphaproteobacteria > Rhodobacterales > Rhodobacteraceae > JBOFCO01. Next base: position 4,452 of record JBOFCO010000111.1, on the reverse strand, counting down.
GCGTCGGGTCCAGCCGACCGGCGAAAAAATCGAGCACATTCTGCACCGAATGAACGGCCAGCCGTTCCGCGCCCTCTGCTGTGAGCCCGCCGATATGGGGTGACAAAAGCACCTGATCGAAGGCCAAAAGGGGATGATCGGCAGCAGGCGGCTCCTCATCAAACACATCCAGACCGGCGGCCCCCACGCGCCCGTCGCGCAGGGCATTGGCCAGCGCGATCTCATCAACGATACCGCCGCGAGCGGTGTTCACGATCACGACCCCCGGTTTCACTTGCGCCAGTTCTGCGGCGCCAAGGACCGGACGCTCAGCCTTGGGAATATGGATGGAAATCACATCAGCCATCGCCATCGCCTGTCGAAGATCCGCCATCGGGCGCACCGGGCCATCGGGCCAGCCATGCTGTTCCAGCCAGGGGTCATGGGCGATCACCTTCATCCCGAAGGCGGTAGCCAGCCTTGCAACGTGCCGCCCGATCCGGCCATAGCCCAGCACCAGCAGGGTCTTGCCGCCCACTTCCCCCGCCTCAAGCCGGTTGCGCCAGCCCCACTGCCCCGGATCGCGCACCGCGCGGTCCGCTCTCAAGACCCGCTTGGTGGCCGCAAGGACCATCATCATCGCATGTTCGGCCACGGCGGCGGTATTCACGTCGCCCACCACCGACAGGACAATGCCACGCGCGTTCAGCGCGGATACGTCCACCGCATCGAAACCCACGCCGTGCCGCGAGACGAGGCGCAGCCGCCCGGCCTGTGCCACCGTCGCCGCACCAAGAGGCTGTGTCCTGAGCACGAGTGCATCTGCCCTTGCGATCAGCGGCGCATAGGAAGGTTCGGAAACCTCTTCGACCAGATCGAAGGTCACACCCTTCGCCTCGCGCAGCAGGGTGATGCCTGACGGATGAATTTTGCCCGCCACCAGAACATGCGGCATCAGTAACCGCCTTCCTTGCGGGCGGCGACGGCCTCGCCTGCCAGTTCGCGGAAGCGGGTGACGCTGGCACCGGCGGCAGCGGCCAGAAAACGGGAATCGCCGCCGACGGTGGTCATGTCGAAACCCCAGCCGATGGCGCGCGCGGCATAGTCCGGTGTGCCGCAATGCAGGGCGGCACGGATGCCGTTCTTCTTGCAGGCCATGACGATCTTTTGCAGGGCCGCAATCATTTCCGGCTCCTCCCGGTCGAATGCCGGTGGCAGACGGCCCTGCGTCAGGGACAGGGTCAGGTCGGCAGGGCCGACATAGATGCCGTCCAGTCCTGGCGTGGCGGCGATGGCGTCAAGGTTCGTCATGCCCTCCGCTGTTTCGATCATCGCAAAGGCCAGCATGTTGTCGTTTGCCTCGCCTGCATAGTTCGCGCCTGCGCCGACGGATACCCGCGTCGGGCCAAAGCTGCGCTGGCCAAGGGGCGGATAGCGCATATAGCTGACAAGTCTTGCGGCATCCCCGGCGCTGTTCACCATCGGGCAGATGATGCCATAGGCGCCGGCGTCCAGCGCCTTCATGATGATACCGGGTTCAAGCCACGGCACCCGTGCCATCAGAACCGCACCGCTGGCGCGCATTGCCTGAAACATCGGCAGCAGATGCGAATAGTCCAGTGCACCATGCTGCATGTCGATGGTCAGGCTGTCATAGCCCTGCGCGGCCATGATTTCGGCAGTGAAGGGATTGCCGATGGAACACCAGCCGTTGATGGTGGGCTTGCCTTCGGCCCACAGCGCTTTCAGTCGGTTCGGTATCATGCCCACACCATCTGGCTTGATTTCACGTCCAGGTAATCGCGTATGCCTTCTGTGCCACCCTCGCGCCCCATGCCGGAACGGTTGGTGCCGCCGAAGGGTGCCTCTGACGCGGCCATGGCGAATGAGTTGACCCCGACCATGCCCGCCTTCAGCGCCGCCACCGTCCGCCGCGCGCGGGCCGGGGACCGGGTGAAGGCATAGGCCGACAACCCCATGTCGGAAGCATTGGCGCGGGCCAGAACCTCCTCCTCTGTCGCAAAGCGGGTGATCGCGGCGATGGGGCCGAAGTTTTCCTCGGCCATCACGCCCATGTCGTCGGTGCAGCCGGTCAGAACGGTTGGTTCAAAGAAGTGACCAGCGTTGAAACCCGCCGCGCGCGCGCCGCCCGTGGCGAGTTTTGCCCCGGCCGCCACAGCGCCAGCCACGATCCTTTCCATTTCGGCCAGGCGGCCCGCGTTGATCAGAGGACCCATTCCGGTGGCGGGGTCCAACCCGTCGCCCAGCCTGATCGCGCGGGCCCGTTCGACAAAGCCCGCGACGAAAGCGTCATGAAGGCTGTCATGTACATAGAAGCGGTCGCCGGTTACGCAGACCTGCCCGGCATTTGCGAATTTCGTTGGCACCGCAACGTTCAGCGCCGATTCAAGATCGGCATCGTCATAGATGATGACAGGTGCATTGCCGCCAAGCTCCATCGACACCTTCTTCAGCGTGTCGGCGGCATCGCGGATCATCTGCTGCCCCACGCGGGTAGACCCGGTGAGAGAGACCTTGCGCACCGCCTTCGACGACATCAGCGGCGCATAGGTTGATGCCGTTGGTCCGATAATCAGGTTGATCGCCCCCGCAGGCAAACCGGCGGCGCGGCAGCAATCGACCATCACCATCGCAACCCCCGGCGTCTGCGAGGAGGGACGGACAATGACGGAGCATCCGGCGGCGAGGGCCGGGGCAACCTTCCTTGCGATCAGGGCTGCCGGAAAATTCCAGGCGGTAAAGGCAGCGACAATGCCAACCGGTTCATGGTGGATTTCAAAGCGGCCATTCGGCACACGGCTTTCCACGATCCGGCCATAGATGCGGCGTGCCTCTTCCGCATACCATCGGAACTGATCGATGCTGAGGCCCCATTCGCGCTGCGCCTGTGCGACAGGTTTGCCGGTTTCCATGGAAATCATTCGCACCGCTTCATCGCTGCGGCGGGTCATCTCATCGGTGATGCGGTGCAGGGTATCGGCGCGGTCGAAGGCCGGGGTGGCGGACCAGACGCCAAGCCCGGCGCTGGCTGCCGCAATGGCTGCTTCGCTGTCGACAGGCGAGGCGATCGGGCAAGCACCCAAGGACTGCTCAGTAACCGGGCTGAGAACCGGCGCTGTGGCGCCCCCGGTGGCGGGCTGCCACTCGCCGCAGATGAACAGGCCGAAACGGTCATACATGGCCGACCCTCGCGCACAAGGGGATGAACCGTGTGGCGCGGCGCACGGCACAACCATCCATGCACCTGCCGCCTGATGCGGTGACTTTAATCATCCATACGCCTCCCGATCCGGGCCGCAGCTCAACCCCGGCCAATCTGCTTCACAATATTCATTGCAAATAAAATATATTGTCAACAAACAATGCAATGCCGTATGTTTGGGCGAGTTTGAGGGAGGGAGAAAGCATGGCGCAGACAACGATTCGTCTGACGATGGCGCAGGCGCTGGTGCGCTGGCTGACAGTGCAGTACACCGAGATCGACGGCCAGCGCGTGCCGCTCTTTGGTGGCGTTTTCGGCATCTTCGGTCACGGCAATGTCACCTGCCTGTCGGAAGCGCTGGAGGCGGTGCAGGACAGCCTTCCCACATGGCGCGGCCAGAACGAACAATCGATGGCGCTGGCAGCCATCGGCTATGCCAAGGCCAAGCGGCGGCGGCAGATCATGATTGCCACGTCGTCCATCGGGCCGGGAGCGCTGAACATGGTCACGGCGGCGGGTACCGCGCATGCGAACCGGCTTCCGGTGCTGCTGATCGCGGGCGATACCTTCACCAACCGCTTGCCCGACCCGGTGCTGCAACAGGTCGAACATTTTGGCGATCCGACCGTGACGGTGAACGATGCGTTCAAGGCGGTGACGCGGTACTGGGACAGGATCACCCATCCCGCGCAGATCATCGCCTCGCTCCCGCAGGCGGTGGCGTCCATGCTCGACCCCGCCGAATGCGGCCCGGCGTTCATCGCGCTGCCGCAAGACACGCAGGAACTGGCGTTCGACTATCCGGAGGAGTTCTTCGAGGAACGTCTGTGGCGCATTCCCCGCCCGCGCGCCGACAAGGATGCGATGAGGGAAGCGGCGGCGCTGCTGAAAACGGCGAAGAAGCCGCTGATCATCGCGGGCGGCGGCGTGCGCTATTCGGGGGCAGAGGACACGGTGGCGAGATTTGCCGCCGACCATGGTATTCCAGTGGTGGAAACCATCGCCGGCAAGGGCGGTCTGACCCATTACCATCCCGTCCACGCCGGGCCCATCGGCATCGTCGGTTCTACCAGCGCCAACACACTGGCGGCAGAGGCGGACGTGATCCTTGCCATCGGCACGCGGCTGCAGGATTTCACCACCGGCTCGTGGACGGCGTTTTCGCAAACGGCGCGGTTCATCTCGATCAACGCCGCCCGCTTCGATGCGGTAAAACACCGGGCGCTGGCGGTGGTGGGTGATGCGCTGGA
>JBOFCO010000159.1:0-11293 GCA_051646105.1 Paracoccaceae bacterium | reverse complement strand
GGATTTTCAGTATTTTGGATGGAAACTGGGCTTCCGGGGCGGCAAATCGCCCCGGACCAAACCCAAATTACAGCATCTGTGGCACTGGCAATGATGCCGAATGACGACGGCCTGCCAAGGCAAGCACCGTCTGGATTGGTCGCGTACTCTGCGGCGTCAGCTATTCAGCCTTGACGGCGAACATCGGCCCGCCCCGCCAGCGCGGGTATCCATAGCCATGCACTTCGACAAGATCGATATCCGACGCTTTCAGCGCAATCCCTTCGGCCAGGATCGCCCGCCCCTCATCGGCCATCGATCCGGTCAACCGTTTGGCGATTTCATCTGGCGCCAGCGCGGGGCCCGCATTGATATGCGCTGCCAGCAACTTTGCGGTGGTTTCCGACGGTATCGGCGTCCGGTCGCCCGGTGTGTAATCATACCAACCGCCGCCGGTTTTTTGTCCCTTTCGGCCGGCACGGACCAGACAGTCGCCCAGCGTTTCAGCCACGTCTTGCGCAGCCGCCCGCGCAGCTTCACGCTGCAAAAAGGCGATATCCAGACCCCCAAGATCCTGTGCCTCAAACGGACCCATTGCAAAGCCATAAGCGCGCATCGCAGCATCAATCGCCGCAATCGAATTGCCCTGACGCACCAGCGCTTCGGCCTCGGCACGGTATCGTTTCAGGATGCGGTTGCCGATAAAGCCGTCACAGATCCCCGCCTGGACCGGAATTTTGCCAAGCCTTCGGGCCAAGGCAAATCCGGTGGCAAGCGTCTCCGCCGAGGTTGCCTGGGTCGGCACGATTTCCAGCAGCTTCATCACATGGGCAGGGCTGAAGAAGTGCAGGCCGATGAAACGGTCCGGCTGGGGCAGGCCTTCTGCAATCAGACGGGGATCAAGATAAGAGGTGTTGGTCGCCAGCACGGCATCCGGGCGGCAAACCAGCCCAAGCTGCGCGAAAACGGCGCGCTTTACGGCCAGATCCTCAAAGACGGCTTCGATCACAAGATCGGTTTCGGACAGCAGGCCATAGTCACTGCCGGCCGTGACGCCCGCCATGCGGGCCTGCGCCTGCGCCTCGGTCAGCTTGCCGCGCTTCACGGCACCATCAAAGATGAACTGCAGATTGGTCAGGCCGCGCTGTGCGGCTTCGCTGTCGCGTTCGATCAGGATGACAGGCAGGTCCGCATCGCGCAGGGCGGCTGCGATGCCCGCGCCCATGGTCCCACCACCGATCACGGCGGCAGAGCGGATCTGGCGGGGTGACACATCGGCCAGATGAACGGGGCGGGGGGCAGCGCGCTCAGCAAAAAAGATATGGCGCAGCGCCGCAGCCTGATCAGAGGCACGCAGTTCAAGAAAGGTCGCGCGTTCAAAGGCCATCGCCTGCGCAAAGGGGCTTTCTGCGGCGTTGCGCAGGCAGTCCAGCGCCCGCAGCGGTGCCGCCTCGCCTTTTGCGCGTTTGGCAATGGCTTTCCGCTGGTCCTCCCACCACATCGCATCGGGTGCGGTGACAGGACGGGCAGAGACGGGCGGCGGCAGCGGTTGGGCCAGGGCCTGCCGGGCAAAGGCCACGGCCTCTGCCCGCAGATCACCCGCGACAACCGCATCGACCAGACCCAGTGACAAAGCCATGGCGGCCTTTACCGGGCGGCCTGTGGTCACCAGATCCACCGCCGCCGCGACACCCGCCAGACGAGGGGTGCGCACGGTGCCCGACGCGCCGGGTACGATGCCAAGAGTCACTTCCGGCAGGCCGACAGAGGCCCCCTCCAGTGCCACGCGAAAGCGACAGCCCATCGCAACCTCGAACCCGCCGCCAAGAGCCGCGCCATGGATCGCCGCAACCCACGGCTTTGTGGCGCTTTCCAGCCGGTCCACCAGATCGGGAAGGTGGGGGGGAACAGGCGGTCTGCCGAATTCGGTCACATCGGCCCCGGCGATGAAGGTGCGCCCTGCGCAGACCAGCACCACCGCGCGGATGGCAGGGTCGGCGTCCAGGGTGCCCACGGCTTCCCACAGATCCTGACGCAGGGTCTGGCCAAGCGCGTTCACCGGCGGATTATCAATGGTGACGATGGCGATCTCGTCTGCGCGGTCAATGCTGACAGTCATCTCAAATCCCCAAATAGGCGGCGCGGATACGTGGGTCAGCGATCAGTTCGGTGGCCGGACCGTCAATGGTGATCCGTCCCGTTTCCATCACATATCCACGGTCCGCGATTTTCAGCGCGCCATAGGCGTTCTGTTCCACCAGAAGCACCGTCACATTCAGGGCCTTCAGACCCTTCACCACGTCGAAGATCTGGGCCACGATGATGGGTGCAAGACCCATCGAGGGCTCGTCCAGAAGCAGACAGGTTGGCCGCGCCATAAGCGCACGGGCCATCGCCAGCATCTGCTGCTGCCCACCCGACAGACCCCCGGCTGCAAGGTTGCGCTTTTCCTTCAGGATCGGGAACATCTGAAAGGCATCGTCCATGTCCTTTGCGACCCGGTCGTCGGCATAAAGATAGGCCCCCAGACGAAGGTTCTCTTCGACGGTCAGGTTGGTAAAGATCTGGCGGCCTTCCGGCGATTGTGCCAGCCCCCGGCCCACCCGGCGCCATGCCGGAACACCCGACATCGCTTCACCCCTGAAGGTGACGGTCCCGCCGGCAAGCGGATGGACCCCCGAGAGACAGCGCAGAAGCGTGGTCTTTCCCGCCCCGTTCGCCCCGATCACCGTGACGATTTCGCCCGAATTCACCGCAAGGTCGATGCCATGCAGCACTTCGATCCGCCCGTAACGGGCGCGCAAACCTTCAACCAGCAGCATTTTCGGCCCCCAGATAGGCAGCGATGACGGCAGGATTCCGGCTGACCGCGGCCGGGTCGCCCTCGGCGATCTTCTCGCCGTGGTCCAGAACGACGATGTGGTTGGAAATGCGCATCACCATCTTCATGTCGTGCTCGACCAGCAGGATCGCGACGCCTGAGGCGGCAATCTCGGCGATCAGGTGGTCGATCTCATCGGTTTCCACCGCGTTGCAGCCTGCGGCGGGTTCATCCAGCAAGAGAACCTTTGGCTTCAGGGCAAGCGCGCGGGCAATCTCCAGCCGTTTGAGCGACCCGTAAGAAAGGCTGCCCGCCTCACGCTCGGCGGCGCGGTCCAGACCGACGCGTTTGAGCAACTCGCGCGCCCCGGCCTCGGCCGCTTTGGCCCGGCGGCGGGCGGCAGGAAGATTTAGGATATCAGCCAGAACCGGGCCGCGTTCCTGCAGGTGATATCCGGCTATGGTGTTTTCCAGCACCGTCATCGACTGGAAAATCTGCAGATTCTGAAAGGTCCGGCACATGCCGCGCCGGGCCAGCAGATGTGGCGAGAGGGCGGTCACATCCTCGCCGTTCAGGATGACCTTGCCAGAACCGGGTCGGTAGACGCCCGAAATCATGTTGAACAGCGTGGTCTTGCCCGCCCCGTTCGGCCCGATGACCGAAACAATCTCACCCGGTTTCACGCTGAAGGATACATCGTTGACGGCCTTCAGACCGCCGAAGCTGATGCCCAGACCTTGGATCGACAGCAGGTTCATTCACCCCTCCCCAAAATCTTGCGCAGGATCGAAGGGACGATGCCGTCGCGCAGGAAGATCATAACCAGCATCATCACAAGCCCCAGAACCAGTTGTTCATATTCGGCAAAGACTGTCAGGACCTGCGGCAGCAGCGTCAGCACCGCCGCGCCAAAGATCGCCCCCGCGACCGAGCCGACACCGCCCAGAACCGCCATCGTCACCATCTCGACCGAGTGCATGAAGCCCGCGACATCGGGGGTGATGAACTTGTTCTGCAAGGCCAGCAGCGAACCCGAGACCGACGCATAGACGGCCGAAATCACAAAGGCCTGTAGCTTCAGCCTTGTCACGTCCATGCCCACGGTGCGGGCGGCGACCTCTGATCCGTGCAAGGCCCGAAGCGCCCGGCCCGTTGCACTGTCGCGCAGGTTCAGCGCAAGCCAGGCCCCGATGATCAGGACGATACCGCAGAAAAAGTACCAGAACTGGCCATTCGACAGGTTCAACCCCGCGGATTTGACAAGCGCCCGCAGGCCAAGCTCTGGCACGTCGATTCCGTCAGGGCCGCGTGTCAGCCAGCGTTCGTTGTTCAGCACCATCGATATGAGGATGCCCATCCCCAGCGAGGCGACGGCCAGATAGTAGCCTTTCAGCCGCAGGATCGGGCGCCCGACCAGCCAGGCCAGAGCGGCCGAGACGACAGCGCCCAACACGACAGCCAGCGCGGGGGGAATGCCCCAGTGCACAGGGGCCAGCGCGCAGGCATAGGCACCGATCCCGGCAAACCCGGCGTGGCCCAGACTGATCTGTCCGGCCCAACCGGTCAGGATTACGATTCCGGTAACGGCCAACGCGTTGACAAAGATCAGCGCGCCCACCCTGTAATAGAAACCCGAAGGGAAAAAGATCGGCGACAGTGCGATCAGGACGACAAGTGCCAGCAGAGTGGCGGATTTTGGGCTCAGTCGCATGGTCACACCCGGTCGGTCGATTTGCGGCCAAACAGGCCCTGCGGCAGAAAGAACAGCACGCCCAGGATCACGACAAAGGCGGCGGCGTCCTTGTAGTGAGAGCTGACATAGCCCGCCGTCAGACCCTCCAGCACGCCCAGCAAGAACCCACCGACCAAGGCGCCTTTGGGATTGCCCATGCCGCCCAGCATGGCGGCGGCAAAGCCCTTCAGCGCAAAGGCCAGACCCACATCATAAGATGTCATGGTGATCGGCGTCACCAGCACCCCGGCCAGTGCGCCGATCCCTGCGGACAGCGCGAAGGACAGGGTCATCACAAAGGGCGTGTTGATACCCACAAGCTGCGCCGCCAAGCGGTTGTTCGATGTCGCCAGCACGGCGCGGCCCAGAAGCGTCTTGGTAAAGAACAGCCAAAGTCCGACGAATACCGCGAAGGCCCCGCCGATCACCCACAGGCTTTGCGGCAGGATTGTCGCGCCGAGAATGCGGATCGGATCATCCCCCGAAAAGGCGGGGAAGCTATGGATCTGCTTGTCGAACACCAGTTGCGCCGCGCCTCGGATAAAGATCGATGCACCGATGGTGATGATGACCAAAGACACGACCGGTGCCCCTCGGGCCGGTTCGATGGCCAGCTTGTTCATCGCCACCCCGAGCGCCGCCGTCGCCACGATCGCGACCAGCGCGGCCAAAGGCAGCGAAGCCCCTGCGGTGTAGGCAAAGACCGTGATCATGCCCCCCAGCATGACGAATTCGCCTTGCGCGAAATTCACCACATCAGAAGCGTTGTAGATGATGGTAAATCCAAGGGCGACCAGCGCATAAACCGCGCCGACCGTCACCCCGGACAAAAGGAATTGCAGAAGTTCCGACATGCGTCCCCGCCCCCGATGGCCCGAAAAGGGTAGCCGCGCGCCCCGTGATCGGGATGCGCGGCGGGTGGATTTACTGGACCAGCGTCCACTTGCCGCCCTGGATCTCCAGCATGCGGAAGGCGCTGAGGTCCAGACCCAGGTGATCTTCGGGCGTAAAGGTGTAGATGCCGGTGGTCCCCGCCAGACCCGACGTTGCCTCGATCGCATCGCGGATCGCGGCAGGATCGGCCGACCCGGCGCGGGTGATGGCATCGGTCATGATCAGAAACGCGTCATGGGCATAGCCGCCAAAGGTGCCAACGGGCGTGCCGGTCTTTTCCTCGAACATCGCCTTGTAGGCATCGACGACGGGCTTTTGCGGATCATCCGCCGCCAGCAGGTCCGCCACCAGCAATGCGGTGCCCGGCAAGCGCACGCCTTCAGCGGAATCGCTGCCGGCCAGTTCGATAAACCCGTCCGAGGCCACGCCATGCGACTGATAGAACGGCAGGTCAATGGCAAGCTGCTTCATGTTGCGCGTAACGATTGACGGCCCTTGGCCGAACCCGGGGTTCAGGATGGCCTGAATGCCGGCGCTGCCCTTGATCTTGGTCAGTTGCGCGGTCATGTCCGCGTCTTTGGGATCATAGGTTTCATCCGCGACGATCTCGATGGCGTAGGTGGGGGCCACGTCCTTGCACTGTGCCTGCATCGACGCACCAAAGCCGTCAGTGCCCGAGATCATCCCGATCTTGGAGATCCCGTTCTTCTGCATGTCCTCAAAGATCTTTTCGCAGGCCATGCGGTCAGTGTGCGGAGTCTTGAAGGTAAAGGGCTTGACCGGCTGGATGATGTCGATGGCGCCGGCCAGAGAGATGAATGGGATTTCGGCATCTTCGGCCACGGCCAGAATGGACATGGTGGTGCCTGTGGTCGTGCCGCCGATGATTGCGGCCACCTCGTCGTCTTCCACAAGGCGGGTCGCAAAGGTGCGGGCCTTGTTGGGATCGCCGCCATCGTCATAGGCGACCAGAACGACATTCTCGCCGTTGATGCCGCCCTTGGCGTTCAGGTCTTCCACCAGCATTTCCAGCGTTTTCAGTTCCGGGTCGCCCAGAAAGGCCGCCGGCCCGGTGGCCGAAATTGACGCTCCGATCTTGATATCGGCCATCGCCGGAAGGGCAAGGGCGATCAAGGCGGTGGTGGCGAGATAGGTTTTCATGGCGTCTCCTCCCAGAGAGTTTGCGATGGTGGTGCTCAGGCCGCCGGTCGGCGCGACATCACCCGGCGAAAACGGGTGGCGACAAAGGCGGTATCGGTAAGGCTTGCATTGCCCGCAGGGTTGGCCCCGGTGACGTGAAAGTCGCTAAAGGCCGCGGACTGGTTGACGAAGATGTTGCCCGTCAGGTTGATCGACAGGTTTACGCCTGCCTCTGCAAAGGCCGCCTCGGCGCGGGCGATGCGTGCTTCGTCGGTGTCATATAGAGCCGCAGTGATTGCGCCCTTTTCGGCCGCAATTTCGGCAGCCTGCCGGATGGCCGCGTCGGCGTCCTGCGCGGCGATCACAAAGGCGACGGGGCCAAAGCACTCTTCGGTGGCCATCGGGTCCTGGTCGGGCAGGGCAAGCATCAGCGGACCGGGTTCCCCCTTGGATGCCCCGGCGCGCAATACGCGTCCCTTGCTGGCCGCTGATTCGGCACGGGCCTGGGTCGCCGGATTGGCAATGGCGCCACAAAGTCCGGACGCACGGGCCGGATCCTCCAGCAGCGTGTCGATCGCCCGCACAAGGGCGCTGGCAACATCATCGAAGGATTGGTGCCCTTTGTCCGTCTCGATCCCGCCTTCGGGGATGTAGATGTTCTGCGGCGAGGTGCACATCTGACCCGAGTAAAGCGACAGCGCGAAGGCAAGATTGGCGCACATCCCGTCAAGGTCGCGGGTGCCAGCGATGACCACGCTGTTGACGCCGGTTTCTTCGGTGAAAAGTTGTGCTTGCCGGGCGTTGGCACGCAGCCAGTCGCCAAAGGCCGAGGATCCGGTGTAATCGATCAGTCGCACCTCAGAGCGGGTGGCGAGCGCCTTTGTGACCTCGGCCCCCGGTTCGTCGACAGCCAGCAGGATGGCATCGGCGGGCAACCCGGCCTCGACCAGCACGTCGCGCAGGATGCGGACGGTCAGCGCCAGTGGCAGAATGGCACGGGGATGCGGCTTTACGATCACCGGGTTGCCCGTGGCCAGGCTTGCGAAAAGGCCGGGATAGGAATTCCACGTCGGAAAGGTATTGCAGCCGATGGTCAGCGCGATCCCTGCGGGGCGCACTGTCCACGACTTTTCCAACACGATCGGCGCGGCCTTGCCCTGCGGCTTTTCCCATCGGGCATGGGCGGCAAAGCGGGTCATTTCGGCATAAGCGGCGGCGACGGCCTCTAGCCCGCGGTCCTGCGCATGCGGACCGCCAGCCTGAAAGGCCATGGCAAAGGCTTGGCCCGTGGTGTGCATCGTGGCATTGGCGATCAGAAAGCTGTGCCGGTTCAGCCGCGCGAGGGCCTCGATGCAGGCACCGACGCGGGTTTCAATCGTGGCGGCAGCCAGCGCGGGCGCGGCAGCCTTGGCGGCGGCGATCAGGTCATCCGGTGTGGCAGCGGGGTAGCGGATCGCAAGCACAGGACCAAAGGGAGACACCTCGGCCCCGGCCCGATTTTGACCCGGATGTCCGGGCAGGTCGAAATCCTGGCCCATCAAGGCGGCGAAACTGGCTTCACCCTCTGCCTTGGCGGTTTCGCCATAGATCTTTCCGCTGGGCACCTCGGGATAGGGGGTCCAATATTCACGGCGCAACAGGGCCGAAACGGCCGACTCAAGCGTCGCCCGATGACGGTCGAAGAAATCCGACATGCTGTCCTCCTCTCGGGGTTGTCATCCCCGACAGCTTTATCATTGACCGGTCGGTCGGTTTATGCAAGATATTTTTCATGGCGTCCGACAGATGGTGCTGCGGGCGGGGGAGACGACCATGACCACATCTGAAACCGTCCTTGCCAGTCTGGAGGCGGGCGTTCTGCGCCTGACCCTGAACCGGCCCGACAAACTGAATTCGTTCACGGAAGAGATGCACCTTGCCCTGCGCGCCCAGATCGAACGCGCGCATAGCGACAATGACATCCGCGCCGTCCTGCTGACCGGCGCCGGGCGCGGATTCTGCGCGGGTCAGGATCTTGGCGACCGCGATCCGCGCAAGGGCGGCCCGGCTCCCGATCTGGGCAAGACGCTGGCGGATTTTTACAACCCGACGATCCGGTTGATTCGCCAATTGGAAAAGCCGGTGATTTGCGCGGTGAACGGTGTGGCGGCGGGCGCCGGAGCAAACATCGCGCTGGCTTGCGATATCGTGCTGGCGGCGAAGTCGGCCAAGTTCATCCAGGCCTTTGCCAAGATCGGCCTGATCCCCGACGCGGGCGGTAGCTGGTCACTGGCCCGGATTCTGGGCGAACCCCGCGCCAAGGCGCTGGCCCTGCTGGCCGAGCCACTGCCCGCCGAAAAGGCCGCCGACTGGGGATTGATCTGGAAGGCCGTCGACGATGCCGAGCTGATCGCCGAAGCCACCAGATTGGCCGAAACGCTTGCTGCCGGGCCAACTCTGGGTCTGGGCCTGACCAAGCGGCTGATCCAGGCGGCGGCAACCAATAGCCTTGACGACCAACTGGACATGGAACGCGACCTGCAACAGCAAGCGGGCCGCAGCGACGACTATGCCGAAGGCGTCACCGCCTTTCTGGAAAAGCGTCCGGCACGGTTCACCGGCAGATGAAACCTGTATCGCAAATGACCCCGCAAGAGCTGGCCGAAGCATCGGCGCAGGCGTTGTGGAACGACGACTCGGCCAGCCAGCGGCTCGGGATGGTGTTGGATCACCTCGCCCCCGGCGCGGCGACATTGTCGATGGCCGTAACCGAAACCATGTCGAACGGCCACGGCACCTGCCACGGCGGATACATCTTCATGCTGGCGGACAGCGCCTTTGCCTTTGCCTGCAACGGCTACAACCAGCGCGCAGTCGGCCAGCATGCTGCGATCACCTATCTGGCCCCCGGCCGATTGGGCGACCGCCTGACCGCCGCCGCGCGCGAAGTCTCACGCCAGGGACGCTCAGGTGTCTATGACGTCCGCATCACCAATCAGGACGGGGTGCACATTGCCGAATTCCGCGGCTTGTCGCGCACCGTCAAAGGCACACATCTTCCGGTCGATGGCTGACCGGTCTACGCAGTTCCAAGGGAGGAAACCATGGAAGACCTTACCCCGCGCAAGCAGGACCTTGACCCCATCGAAATCGCCTCGCGCGACGAGATCGAGGCGCTGCAGTTCCACCGCATGAAGCGGTCACTGAAACACGCATATGAAAACTCGCCCTTCTACCGTAACCGTTTTATCGAGGCCGACGTCCACCCCGAAGATCTGAAGTCCCTGAAGGACATCGCCAAGTTCCCCTTCACTACCAAACAAGACCTGCGCGACACCTACCCGTTTGGGATGTTCGCTGTGCCGCGCAACAAATTGGTGCGGGTGCATGGCTCATCGGGCACCACGGGCAAGCCGACAGTGGTGGGTTATACGGCCAATGATATCGATGTCTGGGCCAATCTGATCGCGCGGTCGATCCGTGCCGCAGGTGGCCGTCCCGGCGACATGCTGCACAATGCCTATGGCTATGGGCTGTTTACCGGCGGCCTTGGCGCGCATTACGGGGCCGAGCGGCTTGGCTGTACCGTCGTGCCGATCTCGGGCGGGCAGACCGAACGTCAGGTGACGCTGATCACCGACTTTCAGCCGGAAATCATCATGGTCACGCCGTCCTATATGCTGTCGATCCTGGATGAATTCCGCCGTCAAGGTCTTGATCCCCGGCATTCGTCATTGAAGGTAGGCATCTTCGGGGCAGAACCCTGGACCAACGCGATGCGGCAGGAAATCGAAGAGGCCTTCGACATGCATGCCGTTGATATCTATGGCCTGTCCGAGATCATGGGCCCCGGCGTGGCGCAGGAATGTGTGGAAACCAAGGACGGCCTTCATATCTGGGAAGACCATTTCTACCCCGAAATCATCGATCCGGTGACGGGCGAGCCCCTGCCCGATGGCGAAATGGGCGAGTTGGTGTTTACCACCCTTACCAAAGAAGGCCTGCCGATGGTGCGATACCGCACCCGCGACCTGACACGCCTGTTGCCCGGTACGGCCCGCAGCATGCGCCGGATCGAAAAGATCACCGGGCGCAGCGATGACATGATCATCCTGCGCGGCGTCAATGTCTTTCCGACCCAGATCGAGGAGCAGATCCTGAAGTGCAGGGGCCTTGCCCCGCACTTCCAGATCGAACTTTCCCGCGAAGGCCGGATGGACAACATGATCGTCCATGTCGAATGTGCCCCCGAGCACGTCGATCCGGATGCCCGCGCCAAATCGGCCAAGGAACTGGCGCATCACATCAAGGCCATCGTCGGGGTATCCACGCGCATAAACGTGGCTGATCCGAATGCTATTGCCCGATCAGAAGGCAAGGCAAAACGGGTGGTGGACAATCGTCCCAAAGGCTGACCATCCGGTCAGTGACACCGTGGAATGCTTGCATTAGAAGGGGCAGACATGCCCCTTTGATATGGCAGCGTCAGGAATATCATCATGGCTCGGACACGGGCAGCAGACTTTGAAGAAAAGCAGCGCGTCATTTTGGATCACGCAGCCCGGGTCTTTGCGGAGCAGGGCATGGAAAAGGCCTCCATGTCCCAGATCGCGACTGTGGCGCAGGTGTCCAAGGCGCTGCTTTATCACTACTATCCCAGCAAGGACGCCCTGATCTTTGCGATCATCATGGGACATCTGGAAGAGCTGGACCACGCGATCGAGGCGACGGACGACCCGACGCTTCCC
>JBOFCO010000021.1:0-11166 GCA_051646105.1 Paracoccaceae bacterium | reverse complement strand
ACAGCCCCGCCTCCAGCCGCAGGCTGTCGCGTGCGCCAAGGCCAATGGGCGCAACGCCGGGCTGCGCCAGCAAAGCCTTTGCGAACCCTTCCGCCACGCTTTCGGGCACCGAAATTTCAAAACCGTCCTCTCCGGTATAGCCGGAGCGGGAAATCCACAGCTTCACCCCCTGCCAGTCGCGGATTGCGACATCCATGAACTGCATATCCACGACTTCGGGAACCAATGCGGCCAGCGCCGCCTCTGCCCCCGGCCCCTGCAAGGCCAGCAGCGCACGGCCCGTCACCATGCCCACGTCGCAATCGGGCAGGCCGGATTGCAGATGCGCCAGATCGGCATCCTTGCAGGCGGCGTTTACCACAAGAAACAGATGGTCGCCGCGGTTCGCGATCATCAGATCGTCAAGGATGCCGCCCTTGTCATTGGTGAACAGCCCATAGCGCTGCCGTCCTTCGGCCAGCCCCGCCACATCGACCGGCACCAGGCGTTCCAGTGCCAGCGCGGTTTCCGCCATGTCACCGCTTTTCGCCACCAGCAGAACCTGCCCCATGTGGCTGACATCGAACAACCCCGCTTGGGCGCGGGTGTGCACGTGCTCCTTCAACACGCCCATCGGATATTGAACGGGCATTTCATAACCGGCGAAGGGCACCATCTTTGCCCCAAGGGCGATATGCAGGTCGTAAAGACAGGTCCGTTTCAGGTCGGCCATTGCCGCCCTCCCCATGAAACGCCGGTCGGAAAAGCCCGGCATCGCGCGGGTGGTCGCCCACCCATCCGATGCCCCCTCTGTCCCTGTCCTTGACGGACGCCTGAGATCGTTATCCCTTCGGCGGCACCGCTTCGCAGCAATGCACTCTCCAGAGCCTTTCGTCAGAAACGGTCCCTTGCACCTGAGAGTTTACCGGGGCGGTTGCTCCTTCGGCACCGTGCGGGAAAAAACCCGCCCGGATTCTCCCGAT
Source organism: Paracoccaceae bacterium (assembly GCA_051646105.1). Taxonomy (GTDB): domain Bacteria; phylum Pseudomonadota; class Alphaproteobacteria; order Rhodobacterales; family Rhodobacteraceae; genus JBOFCO01. The sequence continues at coordinate 10,204 of JBOFCO010000021.1, read as the reverse complement.
CCTGACGGCCAAGGCGTAGCGCAAGGGTGACGCAAATGGCAAGCGAATAGTCGCATCCGCCGTGCCGGTGGTGCTGGTCTCAGGGTCAGCCGTGCGGACGCTTTTGCAGCAGCGGCAGCAGGTCGGCCATTTCCGGTCCCTGCTCACGCCCGGTCAATGCCTTGCGCAAGGGCATGAACAGCGCGCGGCCCTTGCGGCCCGACGCCTCTTTCACCGAATTGGTCCAGTCGGCCCAGGCGGTTGCGGCATAGGGCGGTGCGGGCAGCCTTGTCAGCGCATCGGCGATGAAATCCGCATCCTCGGCATCGACCAGCGGCGTGGCGCCGTTCAGAACAACGCCCGCCCAGTAATCCATATCCGACAGCTTGGTGACATTGCCCTTGACCATGCCCCAGAACGGTTCTGCAAGCGCGTCGGGCAGACCAAGCCCGGCGATATGATCCTTCACCGCGGCAAAGGGCAGGTGCTGGTTCCGTTCGCGGGTCAGTGGCCACAGGTCTTCGGCATCAAATTTCGTCGGTGCGGCACCGAACTGCGACACATCGAAACCCGCAGCAAGTTCATCAACGCTCATCCTCAATTCGACCGGCTGGCTGGACCCGAGCCGCGCCATCAGGCTGAGCAGCGCTTCGGGGGCCACACCCGCCGCCCGCAGATCGCGCAGCGAAAGCGTGCCAAGGCGCTTCGACAGGGCTTCCCCCTGCGGGCCGGTCAGCAGGCTGTGATGGGCAAAAGCGGGCGGGGTGCCGCCCAAAGCCTGCATGATCTGGATTTGCGTGGCGGTATTGGTCACATGATCCGCCCCGCGCACGATGAATGTCACACCCATGTCGATGTCATCGACCGACGAGGCGAAGGTATAAAGCACCTGCCCGTCAGCACGGATCAAGACCGGGTCACTGACCGAAGCCGCGTCGATGGAAATCGGGCCAAGAACCCCATCCTCCCATTCGATGCGGTTCTGGTTGAGCAGGAACCGCCAGTAGCCTTCGCGCCCTTCGGCACGGGCCCTGGCCTTTTCATCTTCTGACAGGTTCAACGAGGCTCGGTCATAGACCGGCGGCTTGCCCATGTTCAGCAGTTTCTTGCGCTTCAGGTCCAGTTCCACCGGCGTCTCAAAACATTCATAGAAACGCCCCGCGCCCTTCAGCTGCTCTGCCGCCTCGCGGTAGCGGTCCAGCCGCAAGGACTGCTTTTCCACCCGGTCCCAATGCAGGCCCAGCCACGACAGGTCTTCCATGATCCCGTCGGCATATTCCTGCTTTGACCGCTCCTGATCGGTGTCGTCCAGCCGCAGGATGAACTGCCCGCCGGTCTTGCGGGCGATCAGATAGTTCATCAGCGCGGTGCGCAGGTTGCCCACATGGATGTAACCGGTGGGCGAGGGGGCGAAACGGGTGGTGACGGACATGCGGGCGGCTCCTTGGAACCGCCCTTCCCTGTCACAGGGGCAGGGGTTTGTCCAGTTTGGCGCTACTCAGGCAGGACAGGCCACAGCTTTCCCAGATCGGCCAGTCCCGCGCGGATCAACTCCCCCAATACCCCCGTATCGATCCTGTCCAGACGCCGGATATACAGACACGCCTTGCCAAGCCGGTGTGGGCCAAGCCTCGACAGGATCGCGGAATAATCCTGATAGCCGGGCATGATATAGATCGAGATTTCCGCCTTGCGCGGAGAGAAACCGGTGGCGGCCGCCTCTCCGGCATGGCCGCTCTCGTAGCGATAGGCATAGCGCCCGAAGCCCACAATTGATGGGCCCCACATACGTGCCGGAAAGCCCGTGGTTTTGCCGAACAGGTCCCGCAGCACCCGCGCCTCTGCCCGACGTTCGGGTGGGGCGATGGCTTCGATGAAGGCCACGACATCGCCACCCTGTCGTGTCTTTGCTTCATAGGTCATGCTCTGCCCTCCCCTGACCTTCCCGCATCGTATCACAGGTCGGGCCTTTCCTCGAACGGGTTCCGGCCTTACCTCTGGCTTCATGACCGATCCGCACCCTGACAGTACCGCACCGACTCTGGCCCAGATCGAGGCCATCGCCCATGAAACCGTTGCCAGCCTGCCCGATGCCTGGCGGGAAGAGGCGATGCGCGTCGCCCTGCGGGTGGAAGATTTCCCGGATGAGGCGATGTTGGGCGAACTGGGGATGGATAGCCCATTCGAACTGACCGGGCTTTACGAAGGCACTCCACTGACTGACCGGCATGTGATGGACCAGCCGCTGCAACCCGATGTGATCTGGCTGTTCCGCCGTCCCATTCTGGACGAATGGGCGGAACGCGGCGATGTGAGCCTGCGCGCGCTTGTCGCGAATGTCACCATCCACGAATTCGCGCATCACTTTGGCTGGTCGGATGACGACATCGCGACAGTCGATCGCTGGTGGGAATGACGCACACGGTTTTGTGACCCGGCTGTCGCTGTTCCTGCGTCAAGATCGGATCAGCTACATTCCTGCATTCTGTCCGAAACCCATGAAGGGGGAACCAAGCCCATGACTCATTCCGTTGTGCTTACCCGTCGTCAGGCACTTCTTGGTGCTGCAGCCCTGCCGCTGGCCTGTGGCGCGCTTGGGCTTTTCGCCGGACGTGCCCATGCCGCCGCCGACATGATGGGTCCGACTCCGTCGCTTTTCAGCCGCTTCAAACTGGGAGAGATGGAGGTAACAACCCTGCTGGCAGGCACCCGCACCGTCGCCGATCCGAACGGCATCTTCGGGCTGAACGCCACGCCTGAAGAATTCGCCGCCGCTTCTACCGCCGCCTTCATTCCCACCGACAAGGCGCAGTTTTTCTTTACACCCACGCTGGTCAACACGGGAACGGAACTGGTGCTGTTCGACACCGGCACCGATCCGGGCGGGATCACCGCGGCGCTGGGCGCGGCAGGCTATACACCGGATCAAGTGGACATCGTCGTGCTGACGCACATGCACGGCGACCATATCGGGGGCCTGATGAAAGACGGCGCGCCGACTTTTGCCAATGCCCGTTATGTGACCGGCAGTGCCGAACACAACCACTGGTCTGCTGCCGCGAACGAAGGGTTCGATGCCAATGTCAAACCACTGAACGAAAAGATGACCTTTCTTGACGACAGCGGCGCGGTCGTGTCGGGGATCAGCGCCATTCTGGCCCCCGGTCATACACCGGGGCATATGGGATATCGTATCGAGAGTGGCGGACAGGGGTTGGTGCTGATCGCGGATACGGCCAATCACTACATCTGGTCGCTGGCCCATCCGACATGGGAAGTGAAGTTTGATGCCGACAAGGCCAGGGCCGCCGAAACCCGCCGTACCATTCTGGGCATGATCGCATCCGACAAACTGCCCTTCATCGGTTACCACATGCCCTTCCCGGCGCTGGGCTACATCGAATCTGTCAATGACGGCTTCCGCTATGTGCCTGCCAGCTATCAACTGCTGATGACCGATCCGGCGTAATTGCGGGATCAATCCGCTGCTTGCAGTGGCGCGGCCTTTTCTTTAGCGCTAACATCGCCAGAAAAGAGGCCGCGCGATGCAACTTCCGATCCTTACCCTGACGCTGAATCCCGCGCTGGACATGGCTACGGAAGTGCCGACCATGATCCCCGGTCACAAGCTGCGCTGCACAGAGCCACATCTTGATCCCGGCGGTGGCGGTCTGAATGTCAGCCGTGCAATCAAGGCGCTGGGGGGCGACAGTCTGGCACTGGTCGCGCTGGGCGGGCTGACCGGCGACCGGCTTGCCGGGCTGATCCGGGCGGAAGGGATCACTTATCTGTCCACGCTTGGCCCCGGGGAAACACGGCAAAGCCTGACGGTCACGGAAGCGGCGACCGGCAAGCAGTTCCGGTTCATGCTGCCCGGACCGAACTGGGGCGCGGCAGAGCAGGCCCGTGTTTTCACCATGCTGCGCGCCACCTCGCGCCCCGGCGGGCTTAGCGTGATCTCTGGCAGTCAGCCACCGGGTGTGCCGGTGGATTTCCCCGCGCAGCTTGCCGAAAGCATGGAAGGCTGCCGCGTGGTGCTGGATACATCCGGCCCGGCACTGTTCCAGGCCGTGCGCCACCCCATCCCCGGGCTGGCAGTGTTGCGCATGGACGGCGAAGAAGGCGAGGAACTGGCAGGCCGCAAACTGCCGACATTGACGGATACGGCCGATTTCGCCGCCGAACTTGTTGCCGGCGGCGTGGCCGAACGGGTGATTGTCGCGCGCGGGGCCGAAGGCAACGTGCTTGCCGAAAAAGGCCGTCGCCTGTTTTCCCCGGCACCAAAGGTCAAGGTGAAATCCACCGTGGGCGCTGGCGACAGCTTCGTTGCTGCCTTCGTGCTGGCACTGGCGCGCGGGCAGGATTCGGCCATGGGCCTGACGATGGGTTCCGCCGCGGCGGCCGCCGCTGTCACCACCGATGCCACGCAACTGTGCCGGGCCGAGGATGTCATGCGCCTGATGCCGGAAGCGACAGCGGCGGAAATCTGACGACGCCCCAAAATTCATCCCTTGGTCTAATGGGCAGGCGCGACGGATCAATCTAGTCTTTTGTCATGATCACAGGGAGGACACCGATCATGGCATGGACCAAACCGAAGGCCCGCGAAGTGAAATGCGGCATGGAAATCAACATGTACGGCCCGGCCGAGGATGATCGCAACGGCCGCGACGTCATCTGAACCCGACCATCGTGAAGATCAGAATTCTTGGGGCAGCCGCCGGTGGTGGTCTGCCCCAATGGAATTGCGGTTGTCGGAACTGCGTCGATGCCCGCGCGGGCCATATCGCGGCGATGACACAGTCATCGGTCGCGGTTTCCGCTGATGGGAACGATTGGCTGGTCCTGAACGCCTCGCCTGATATCCGCGCGCAATTACAGGCCGCACCCGTGTTGCAGCCGAAAACGTTGCGGGGCAGTCCGGTCAGGGCGGTGCTGGTGACGAATGCCGACGTGGATCATATCGCCGGTTTGCTGACATTGCGGGAAAACACGGCCTTTACTCTGTTCGCCACGACGTCAACTCTGCAAGTTCTTTCTCAGCCCGTTTTCCGCGTCCTGAATGCCGATCTGGTCAGCAAGGTGCCCATCGTGGTGGAACAGGAATTTTCGCCCCTGCCCGGCCTGTCGGTGACGGCCTTTGCCGTTCCCGGCAAGGTCGCCCTGTTTCTGGAGGAAGGCGAGCCGGACACCAAGCTGTTGGGCGAGCAGACGGTGGGGTTGCGGATCGCCTCGGGGGAACAGGTGCTGTTCTACATTCCCGGCTGCGCCGACGTGCCGGATGATCTTGTTGCGCGCATCGGGGGGGCGGACCTGCTTCTGTTCGATGGCACCGTCTGGGGGGATGACGACATGCCGCGCAGCGGCACCGGCAAAAAGACCGGCGCGCGGATGGGGCATATGCCGATGTCTGGCCCTGAAGGCAGCATGGTGCGACTGGCGGAGGTCGGGATCGGGCGGCGCATGTTCATCCATATCAACAACACCAATCCGGTCTTACAGGCCGATGCCCCGGAACGCGCCGCCATGGCCGCTGCCGGCTGGGAACTGGCACATGACGGAATGGAGATCACATTATGACCGCCGCCGCCGCAACGCTGTCGCGTGACGTTTTCGAAGCCCGGCTGCGCCAGATCGGGGTGGACCGCTATCACGACAAGCACCCCTTTCATAAGCTGCTGCATTCCGGCGGATGCACGCCCGATCAGGTGCGTGCCTGGGTGGTGAACCGATACTATTACCAGTCACGCATCCCGATGAAGGATGCCGCCTTCATGAGCCGGGTCGAGGATCCGGCGCTGCGTCGTGCCTGGCGGTCGCGGATCGAGGATCACGACGGGGCCGAAGGGCGAGAGGGCGGCATCGCCCGCTGGCTGCGGCTGGCGGAAGCCGTGGGGCTGAACCCGGATTATGTCGCCTCGGCCCGCGGCGTTCTGCCCGCGACGCGATTTGCCGTCGATGCCTATGTGCGCTTTGTGCGGGAACAGCCGTTGCTGGCCGCCGTCGCATCTTCACTGACCGAGCTTTTCGCCCCGGCGATCCACGAACAGCGCATCGCCGGGCTGCTGGAACATTACGATTTCGCCACGCCCGAGACGATCAGCTATTTCCGCCACCGCCTGAAGGAAGCGCCGAAGGATGTGGCCTTTGGTCTGGCATGGGTGCTGGATCATGCGCAGACGGCTGAGCAGCAGGACATGGCGGCCGCCGCGCTGACCTTCAAGACGGATGTGCTCTGGGCGCAGCTTGATGCGCTTTATTCGGCCTATGTTGCGCCCGGCCGCATCCCGCCCGGCGGCTGGCAGCCGGGTGAGGGGCTGGCAGCATGACCGGCACAGACCGCCCTTTCCTGCCGCGCGGCGTGCGCCTGCACCATGACCGGGTGCGTGATGTGCCGGTGCTGCTTGGGCCGGAAGTGGCGCTGATCCTGGACGGTATCGGGCAGGCGATCCTGTCGGAACTGGATGGCCAGCGTGACATTGCGACGATTTCCGACGTGCTGGCCGAACGTTACACCGCGCCTGCCGACCTGATTGCAGCGGATGTGATCGAGTTTCTGGATGGTCTGGCCGCACGGCGGCTGGTGGAGGTGGCATGAACGTATCCCCGCCGCTTGCCATGCTGGCCGAACTGACGCATCGCTGCCCGCTGTCCTGCCCCTATTGTTCCAACCCGCTGGAATTGACGGCGCGGGCGGCGGAACTCACCACGGCGGAATGGGCGCGAGTCTTTTTGGAAGCCGCCGGGTTGGGCGTGCTGCAACTGCATCTTTCGGGCGGGGAACCGGCCTCGCGGTCCGATCTGGTCGAGATCGTGACCGCTGCGCGGCTGGCCGGGCTTTACACCAACCTCATCACCTCGGGCATCGGCTTGACGCCCCGCAGGCTGGAGGAACTGGACGTCGCCGGGCTGGACCATATCCAGTTGTCCCTTCAGGGCGTCACCGCCGAAATCGCCGACAGGGTGGGCGGCTATCGTGGTGGATTTGCGCGCAAGGTGCAGATTGCGACAGAAATTGCGCGGATGGGGTTCCCGCTGACCATCAACGCGGTCATGCACCGTCACAATCTGGGCGACCTTCCCGAAACCATCCGCTTTGCCGCCGATCTGGGCGCGCGGCGGATCGAGGTGGCCTGCGTGCAGTTTCAGGGCTGGGCGCTGAAAAACCGCGCCGCCCTGCAACCGACCCGCGATCAGGTGGAGGAAGCCAAGCGCGTGGTCCGCGCAGCGCAGGGCGAATACAGTGGTCGGCTGGCCATCGATTTCGTGCCGCCTGACTATTTTGCCGACTTTCCGAAAGCCTGCATGAACGGCTGGGGATCGACCGGGCTGAATATCGCACCGGATGGCAAGGTGCTGCCCTGCCACGCGGCAGAGACGATTCCGGGGCTGGTATTCCAGAACGTCCGCGAAACGCCGCTGTCCGAAATATGGAACCGCGGCCCGGCGTTCGGGGCGTTCCGGGGCACGGACTGGCTGCCGGAGCCGTGTCAAAGCTGTGAGCGGCGCGATGTGGATTTCGGCGGCTGCCGCTGTCAGGCGATGGCGCTTGCAGGCGATGCACGCGCGACCGACCCGGTCTGCCGCAAGTCACCCCACCGCACGAGGCTCGATGCGCTGATTGCGGCGGAAACCACGGTGGAACCGCCCGATTTCAGTTACCGCACGCCGGTGCGAACCTGATCCTCAGCCCTGATCGCGCCAGCGCATGGCGATGGGATAGCGGCGGTCCAGCCAGAACGCCTTTTGGGTCAGCCGTGTGCCCGGCGCCGCCTGATAGCGCTTGTATTCGGCGATGTAGAGCAAATGCTCGACCTTTTTCACCGTGGCATGGTCGAACCCCTTCGCCACGATCTCGGCCACCGCCATTTCCTTTTCCACCAGACATTCCAGAATGGCATCCAGCACCTCATAGGGGGGCAGGCTGTCCTGATCCTTCTGGTTGGCGCGCAACTCGGCACTTGGCGGCTTGGTGATGATCCGGTCCGGGATCACCTCTCCCGCCGGGGCCTTCATCCACGGGCGATGGTTTTCGTTCCGCCAGCGCGCGGTCAGGAACATGCGGGTCTTGTACATATCCTTGACCGGGTTATAGCCGCCGTTCATGTCGCCATAGATGGTGCAGTAGCCCACCGCCATTTCTGACTTGTTGCCGGTGGTCAGCAGCATTTCCCCGAACTTGTTGGAAATCGCCATCAGCATCACCCCGCGCAGACGGCTCTGGATGTTTTCCTCAGTGATGCCCGGTCCGGTGCCCGCGAACAGCGGGGCCAGCGTTTCGCCCACCGCACCCTGCGCCGCCGTGATCGGCACGGTATCCAGACGGCAGCCCAGACGGCGGGCACATTCGGCGGCATCCTCAAGCGAATGCGCGCTGGTGAATTCCGATGGCAGCATGACGCAGCGCACGTTTTCCGGGCCAAGCGCATCCGATGCGATCGCCGCGACAATGGCGCTGTCGATGCCGCCCGACAGGCCCAACAACGCCTTTTTGAACCCGCATTTCGCCATGTAATCGGCAAGGCTCATCACGCAGGCCCGGTAGTCGGCTTCGCCAATCGGGGGAATCGCGGCGATCTCTCCCTGCGCGGCGGTCCAGCCATCGGGGCCACGGGTGAAATCGACATGGGTCACACATTCGTCGAACTGCGGCATCTGCAACGCCAGATGCCCGCCCCGGTTCAGCACCATCGATGATCCGTCAAACACCTGATCGTCCTGCCCGCCGACCATGTTCAGATAGACAAGCGGCAGCCCGGTTTCGACCACGCGGTTCACCATCAGGTTCAGCCGCAGGTTCGGCTTGCCGCGATGATAGGGCGACCCGTTCGGCACAAGCAGGATTTCCGCGCCGGTTTCCGCCAGCGTTTCCGCCACATCCGGATGCCAGGCATCCTCGCAGATCGGCGACCCGATCCGCACGCCGTTCACCACATAGGGGCCGTGCACATCGGCGGGGGTAAAGACGCGCTTTTCATCAAAAACCGCATCGTTGGGCAGGTGATGCTTCAGCACCGTCGCGGTGATCGCACCGCCCTGAAGCACATAATAGGCGTTATAAAGTGCGCCGTTCTGCACCGCCGGGCCACCGATGCCCAGCGCAGGACCGTCCGCGCAATCGGCTGCCAATGCTTCTATCGCGGCGACAGCCGCCTGCTGAAACGCAGGCTTCAGGATCAGATCCTGCGTCTGGTAGCCGGTGATGAACATCTCTGTCAGCGCCACCATGCCAGCCCCGGCCGCCCTGCCCTGTTCCCATGCTGCACGGGCCTTGGCGGCATTTCCGGCAATGTCACCGACGGTGGGATTCAACTGCGCAAGGGTCAGGCGAAAGTGGTCACTGGGCATCGGGATCTGCTCTGTTGGTCGGACTGGTCGCCCGGTATCGTCGCTGACAGCTTTAACAGACTGTGGCACAAGCGAAAGACGGCAGATGTGCCGTCGCATCACAGGACGGTTTTCCGCTGCGGCGAAACCCTTGTCAGTCTGCGTCACGGGAATTAACGTCACCCCTCGTAAGGTGGCGCAAGCTTGGGCAGGAGAGTTTCGGTGACAGCAGGCATAGCGGGAACGCGGGCGGCAATGGCCGGGGGTCTTCTTGGGACGCTGATTCTGTGCGGCCCGGCGGTGCAGGCGCAGGAAACGACCGCACCAGCCCCGGCAGACGGCCAGACGACCACTGCTCCGGCAGGGGAAGTCATCACCAAGCAATATGAAGACGGCGGCATCTATGAAGGCACCTTCAAGGATGGCCGCCAGCATGGCACCGGCACCTACAAGCTGCCGAACGGATATGAATACACCGGCGAATGGGTCGATGGTGAAATCAAGGGCAAGGGTGTCGCGCGTTTTCCCAACGGGTCTGTCTATGAGGGCGAATTCCTTGCGGGCAAGCCCGAAGGCAAGGGCAAGATCACCTTTGCCGACGGCGGCACCTATCAGGGCGACTGGCTGGGCGGAGAGATGACCGGCCAGGGCACAGCCACCTATGCCAACGGTGTCACCTACAAGGGTGGTTTTCTGAACGCACTGCACGATGGCAAGGGGCTGATGACCAGCCCCAACGGGTATCGTTATGAAGGCGACTGGGTGAAGGGCGTCAAGGAAGGCAAGGGCAAGATCACCTATCCCGACGGCTCTACCTATGACGGGGATATCGTCAACGGCCAGCGGTCCGGTCAGGGCACACTGACCATGCCGGACGGGCTGGTTTATGCCGGGGCTT
>JBOFCO010000208.1:0-6709 GCA_051646105.1 Paracoccaceae bacterium | reverse complement strand
CCGGATGTTCGCGACAATAAACGACCAGATCAGCGGTGCATTGCCTGAAACGGCCGGGCAGACAGAGCAACCGACCCAGCCGGGCGATGGAATCCTGACGCCACCCGGCCAGAACTCCCTTGGCATCAAGGAACCTCTGAAGGTCGAGGTGGTCGAACGCCAGACCGCCGTGCAGACGCTGCAAAATCTTGTGCTGCCGCTGATCAGCCCGATTGCCACAGCCGGTCTGGTGCTGGTCGTGGTCATCTTCATGCTGCTGGAGCGAGAGGAGCTGCGCGATCGCTTTATCCGTCTGATCGGCGCGAATGACCTGCACCGCACCACGCAGATGCTGGAGGATGCCGGATCGCGTGTTGCCAGGTATCTGGCACTGCAACTGCTGGTCAATGTCATCTATGCCGTGCCCATCGGTATCGGGCTTTGGCTGATCGGCATTCCCAATGCGACGCTCTGGGGATTGCTGACGCTGGTCCTGCGGTTCGTGCCCTATATCGGCTCGGTGCTGTCTGCGGCATTTCCGCTGTTTCTGGCCTTTGCGGTAAGTCCGGAATGGTCTGCGCTGCTGTGGACCGCGGCGCTGTTCATTGCCGTGGAACTGATCACATCGAATGTGGTGGAACCCTATGTCTATGGGTCGCGCACGGGCGTTTCGCCCCTGGCGATCATCGTTTCAGCGATCTTCTGGACCTGGATATGGGGGCCGCTCGGGCTGGTCCTTTCGACGCCGATGACCGTGTGTCTTGTCGTCCTCGGCCGGCACATCCCGCAGTTTGAACTGTTCGATATCCTGTTTGGCGATGAACCCGTGTTGTCGCCGCATGCTCGGCTGTACCAGCGCTGGCTGGCGGGCGACACGATCGAAACCACATTCCGCGCGGAGGAGGCACTGGAAGACAGCTTTCTTGCAGATTACTACGACGAAACGGTGCTGCCTGCGTTGATCCTTGCGCAGACCGACTGGTCGCGCGGGGTGTTGGGGGTTGAACGTCGGACGCAGTTGGCCGAAGTCGCGCGTGGCATGATCCGCGATCTTGGGACGGTGGTCGACGAGGAACTGGATGAGGCACGCAAGACCCAGGCTGACGGCGACAGCAACGGCGAAGATCATCCGACGCTGATCGCCGAGGGCCGAAAGGTTCTTTGCATCGGCGGCAGGTCCGTGCTGGATGACGTTTCGGCAGAGGCTTTGGCGCAGGCAATGGCCGCCGAGGGGGCCGAGGCCGAAGCAAGGGAACACCAGTCCCTTACGCCCGCCCGCCTGCCGTCACTTGATCTGGCACAGCGGGAAACGGTTGTATTGTGTTTTCTGGACCCTGCACCTTCACGCGCATCGCTGCTGCACGTCCGGCGACTGAAACAGGCGCAGCCGCACCTGCGCGTCGGGCTTGCGTTGTGGCAGATGCCGAAGATCGACGAGACATCCCGCAACCCGGAACAGTCGCTGCCGGAAAACATCTCACCCACGAAGCTGGCCGAAGCCGAGGCGACGGGGGCGGATTTTGTTGCGTTCTCGCTGGATGATGCGATGGACGCCGCAGCCAGAACCGAAGCACCGCGCCCGTTGCCCAAGCGTGAAGGCGAGCGGCGCCGGGGGCGCGGCCGGACACGGGTTGCCGCGACCTGATCCCCGTATTCAGACCAGTTCGCCCTCGGGTGTGATCCGGGTCTTGCCACCCAACCAGGGATGCAGCGCCTGCGGCAACTGCACACCCCCGTCGGCCTGCTGGCCGTTTTCCAGCACCGCGATCAGGCAGCGGCCCACCGCAAGACCCGACCCGTTCAGCGAATAGACGAACTCCGGCTTGCCGCCACCAGCGGGGCGGAAACGTGCGTTCATCCGGCGGGCCTGAAAATCCCCCATCATCGAGACAGAGGAAATTTCGCGATAAGTGTTCTGGCCCGGCAGCCAGACTTCCAGATCGTGTGTCTTTTGCGCGCCAAAGCCCATGTCGCCGGTGCACAGCACCACGGTGCGATAGGGCAGGCCCAGCCGTTCCAGCACGGTTTCGGCGCAGCGGGTCATCCGGTCATGTTCCGAAATACCCTGTCCGGGCGTGACGATGGACACCATTTCCACCTTCTCGAACTGGTGCTGGCGCAGCATCCCCGCCGTGTCCTTGCCCGCGCTGCCTGCTTCGGACCGGAAGCAATTGGTGTGGGCCGCCATGCGGATCGGCAGCGCGGATTCGTCGATCACCTCTTCGCGCACGGAATTGGTCAGGGTGACTTCCGATGTGGGGATCAGCCACCAGCCGTTGGTTGTCTGATAGCTGTCTTCGGCGAATTTCGGCAGTTGGTTGGTGCCGAACATGCAGTCTTCCTTCACCAGCACCGGCGTGATGGTTTCTTCCAGCCCGTGTTCGGTGGTGTGCAGGTCCAGCATGAACTGCGCCAGCGCCCGGTGCAGGCGCGCCATCGCGCCGCGCAACACCACGAAGCGGCTGCCTGACAGTTTCGCGGCGGTTGCGAAATCGAGGCCCTTGGCGGCGGCAAGCTGATAATGCTCTTTCGGCTGGAAATCGAACACCGGCGGCGCGCCCCAGCGGCGGATTTCGACATTGCCGGTTTCATCCGCCCCCTCGGGCACCTCTGCCAGTGGCAGGTTGGGGATTTCCAGCAGCAGGTCGCGCAGTTGTTGGTCCAAACGTTCGGCGTCTTTGGCATGATCTTCTGAAGCCGATTTCCTTTCGGCCACCAGAGCCCGAAGACGCTGAAAATCACTCTCGACACCCCGTGCCTTAGCGGCACCGGCTTCTTTAGATAGCCGATTGATTTCAGCTTGGGCGTCTTCGGACTGCTTGATAAAGCCACGCCGCGCCTCATCCAGCGCGAGAATCTGCGACGACAGGCCCGCAAGCCCTCGCCGCGCCAACGCGGCGTCGAAGGCTGCGGGATTTTCGCGGATGGCGCGGATGTCGTGCATGGTCTCACCTCTTGATCGGCTGGCAAGGGTATGCCTCAACCCGACGCGATGGTGAAGGCCCGATGCGAATGTGACGATCAGGGGGTGTCGCCCTCCGGGTTAACACCCATATGACCGTCACCGCCCGCGCCTTGCCTTCGCCTACCCCGGCGGATAGGGTGCCCGCCAATTCTGACGCCAATACAGCCGGGCGATCCGGCCCAGAGCACTGAGGACGTTCATGTTCATCACACCCGCCTATGCCCAGGCTGCCGGTCAGGCCCCCGCCGGGAGCGCTTTCCTGCAACTCGTGCCGCTGATCCTGATTTTTGCGATCATGTATTTTCTGCTGATCCGCCCGCAACAGCGGAAATACAAGGAACATCAAAAGATGGTCGAGGCGCTGCGTCGGGGCGATCAGGTCGTCACCTCTGGCGGAATCATCGGCAAGGTTTCCAAAGTTCACGAGAATGGCGAGATAGACGTTGAAATCGCATCGGGCGTAACGGTGCGCGTCGTTCGCTCGACCATCGCCACGGTTCGCACCAAGTCAGAACCTGCTGCCGGCTGAGCGTAGATGCTGCATACACCCTTGTGGAAAAAGCTTACGATCTGGCTGGTCGTTCTGTTGGGCATCGTCTACGCGGTCCCGAACCTGTTCTACAGCCGGGTCGAAACCCATAACGATGCAGTCACCACGATCGAGCGGGACGGGCTGGAGACGCCCGAACTGGCTGCTGATCGCGCGCTTTGGCCCGACTGGCTGCCGTCGTCACTGATGAACCTTGGGCTTGACTTGCGCGGTGGTGCGCATCTGCTGGCCGAGGTGAAAGTGGCGGATGTCTATGCCGACCGGATGAACGGCATGTGGCCCGAGTTGCGCGATGCACTGCGTGCTGAACGCAATGCGATCGGCAACGTGCGCCGCCAGCCGTTCGAAGGGCCGGAACTGCGGGTGGAGATTTCCAACCCCGCAGGCATGGCCCGCGCGATAGAGGTCGCGCGCGGCCTGACCGCGCCGGTCGTGTCATTGACCGGCGTCGGCAGTTCCGATTTCGAGGTTCGGGGGCAGGGCAATCTGCTGGTGATGGCCATGTCGGAGGCCGAAATACAGGCCACCGATGACCGCACCATGCAGCAGTCTGTGGAAATCGTCCGCCGCCGTGTCGACGAGGTGGGAACGCGCGAACCGACGATCCAGCGGCAGGGTGATGACCGCATCCTGATCCAGGTGCCGGGCATCGGTTCGGCGGCCGAGTTGAAGGAACTGATCGGCACCACGGCGCGGCTGACCTTTCATCCGGTGACCGGGCGCACCACCGACGGCAATGCGGCGGCAGGTGTGGGAAAGTTGCTTTTGCCCTCGGCCGAAGAGGAAGGGCAATTCTACATCCTTGATGATACCGCCGTGGTGTCGGGCGAGGATCTGGTGGATGCAAAGCCAGATTTCGACCGAAACGGGCGGCCTTCGGTTTCGTTCCGCTTCAACCCTACCGGTGCAAGGGCATTTGGCGACTACACCGCAAACAATGTCGGCCAGCTTTTCGCCATCGTGCTGGACAATCAGGTGATTTCGGCCCCGCAGATTCAGGAAGCAATCCCCGGCGGCACGGGCCAGATCACAGGCAATTTCGATGTCGCGGAATCGACCAATCTGGCCGTGTTGCTGCGCGCGGGCGCACTGCCTGCCGAAATGACCTTTCTTGAGGAACGTACGGTCGGCCCGGAACTGGGACAGGATTCCATCGATGCCGGAAAACGGGCGGCCATCATCGGCATGATTGCCGTGGCGTTGTACATGACCGCATCCTATGGCTGGTTCGGTGTGATGGCCAACGTCGCGCTGGCGATCAACCTGGTGCTGCTTGTTGCGGTGCTGTCGGCCATCGGGGCCACACTGACGCTGCCGGGTATTGCGGGCATCGTGCTGACCATCGGCATGGCTGTCGACGCCAACGTTCTGATCTATGAACGCATCCGCGAGGAGTTGCGTGACGGCAAGGGGCCGGCGGCATCGATTGCGGCGGGGTTCGACCGCGCCTTTTCGGCCATCATGGATTCGAACATCACCGCCATCATCACGGGCATCATCATGTTCTACATTGGCTCTGGCCCGGTGCGCGGCTTTGCCGTGACGCTGATGATCGGCATCCTGACATCGATGTTCACCGCCGTTTATGTCACGCGGCTGATCATAGAAACCTGGATAGCCTGGCGCCGTCCTAAAACGATCGTGGTCTGAGGAGGATCGAATGGCCTGGCGTCTGCGGCTGGTTCCCGTAAAGACCAACATCGATTTCTTCCGTCTGCAAACCATCACCTTCGGCCTGTCTGCGCTGGCGGTGGTGCTTTCGATCCTGTCGGTCGCGATCTTCGGCCTGAATTTCGGTGTGGATTTCAGGGGCGGCACGACGATCCGTACTGAAAGCACCACAGCCGTCGATGTCGGTGCCTATCGTGAAGCGCTGGCGGGCCTGCAGATGGGCGACGTGGCGATTACCGAGGTTTTCGATCCGTCCTTCCGTGCCGATCAGCATGTGGCGATGATCCGTATCGAGGCGAATCCCGATGCCCCGGATGCCGAGGCCGCGACGCCCGAGGAAATCGCACGGGTGGAGGCCGCGCTGAAAGCCGTCGATCCTTCGATCACCTTTCCGTCGGTGGAATCGGTCGGCCCGAAAGTATCGTCCGAATTGATCTGGTCAGCGCTTCTTGCCGTAGCGGCCGGTGCGCTGGGCATCGGCATCTATGTCTGGCTGCGGTTCGAATGGCAATTTGCGGTGGGCACAGTGGCCGCACTGATCCATGACGTGGTGGTTACGGTCGGGGTGTTTTCGGTGCTGCAACTGAAATTCGACCTGACCATCGTCGCGGCCCTGCTGACCATTCTTGGCTATTCGGTCAACGACACGGTCGTCATCTTTGACCGGCTTCGCGAAAACCTGATGAAATACAAGGTCATGCCGCTGCGCGAGATGATGAACCTTACCGCCAACGAAACGCTGAGCCGCACAATCATGACGGCAACGACAACGTTTATTTCGTTGCTGGTGCTGTTCATATTTGGCGGTGACGTGATCCGCGGGTTCGTTTTTGCAATGCTGTTCGGTGTCGTGGTCGGCACCTATTCGACGCTTTATGTCGCGAAAAATATCGTGCTTTATCTGGGCGTGAAGCGCGACTGGGGCAAGAATGACGACGGCCCGACAGGAACGCAGCACGCCAGCATGGCAGCGGGCAGGTAGTCGGCAATGCCTCGGCTCGATCCGGTCAGCTACGATGCCGCCGTGCCGGTCGATGGCTACGGGCCGGGATTTTTCAGGGTTGCCGGTGCGATAAGGCGGGGCGGGCTGTTGCTTTGGCCCGGCGGCAGCGAGGGCTGGCGGGGCTATGACGATGTGCAGCCGTTGCTTGCATTGGCCGCGCATGTCGATTTCGTCCTGACCGGAACCGGCGCGGAAATCGCCCAGGTCCCTTCCCAATTTCGCAGCGCGCTGGAAGCGGCGGGCATCGGGGTTGAAATCATGGCAACCCCGACCGCATGTCGCAGCTATAACGTCTTGCTGTCGGAAGGGCGTCGTGTCGCGCTGGCGGCCCTGCCGATGCCATAGGTATCAGCGCAGGCGGTCTAACTGTGCGTCAGGTAGATCGACATCTGCCGCAGCGACCTGTGCACTTCCGGGGAAAGCGATTCCATCTGCCCGGTCAGCAGATGCAGTTTTTCCAGATCGGTCACAAGCTGGGCCATTTCGGCATCGGTTGCCTCACGGTCGCTGCGCGAAAAGCTGGCAACACTGCGCGGACCAC
>JBOFCO010000243.1:0-1767 GCA_051646105.1 Paracoccaceae bacterium | reverse complement strand
GCGCCCATCAGGCCAGTTCCCAGTACTGCGATCTTCATGGCGCGGCAGCTCCGATCGCGGCCAGCGCCGCTGCGGCGACGGCAACATCCTGTTCGCCCGTGCCCGAACCGACACCGATTCCGCCCAGAAGCACCCCGTTCCGGATGATCGGCAGCCCGCCCGGCAACCCGGTCATCGTGCCCTCTGTCGCAAGCGGGATGGTGGTGCGCACTGCTTCGGGCAGCGCGGATGACGGTCGTCCGGTCGAGGCTGCCGTCTGCGCCTTGGCCCGCGCGGACTTCATGGACAGCACCCTGGCGCCCACCATGCGGAACGAGGCAAGCTCGACCGCCGAGGCATCGACGATCACGATGCATTGCGGCTGCCCCATGCCGCTGGCAGTCTCGACGGCGGTCTGTAGAAGCAGGGCGACCGCCGCATCGGTCAGCCGCTCGGTTGGCGTGGTGATCTGCATGGCAGCCCTTTCGGTTTGACGTCTGGTTCTGGTATCGATAACAATATGCGCCGGGGAGGAAACCGCAATGTCGTTCTTTGTCTGTGATGACCCGCAATTCGCATCCTATGTGCTGGGCAACGCCCCAGTAAAGCGGCTGGCGACCGGATTTGACTGGGTTGAAGGGCCGGTCTGGTTCGGCGACATGGGGTGCCTGCTGTTTTCCGACATCCCGAACAACCGCATCCTTCGGCTGGACGATGCGGGCGTGTCGACGTTTCGGTCCCCGTCGAACTTTTCCAATGGCCACACCCGCGACCTTCAGGGCCGGCTCGTCAGTTGCGAGCATGGTGGGCGCCGCGTCACCCGCACCGAATGGGATGGCCGCCTGACGGTGATCGCCGACATCTATCAGGGCAAGCCCCTGAACAGCCCCAACGACGTGATTGTCGCGCGCGATGGCGCGATCTGGTTCAGCGACCCGCATTACGGGATCATGACCGATTACGAAGGCTACCGCGCCGAGCAGGAGCTGCCCTGCACTGTCTACCGGGTTGATCCTGACGGACGGATCGAAGCGGTGATCACCGACATGGCCTGCCCAAACGGCCTCGCCTTCAGCCCGGACGAGCGGCTGCTTTATGTCGCTGACACCGGGCGGATGTTCTCGGACGATCCGCAGCATATCCGTGTCTATGACATGGTGGACGGGCACCCGGTGAACGGACGGCTTTTCCACACCATCGCGCCGGGCTGCGCCGATGGCATCCGACTGGATAGCGAAGGCAACCTCTGGTCCTCGGCCGGGGATGGCGTGCATTGTATTGCACCCGACGGTCGGCGCCTTGGTCGCATCCTCGTGCCCGAGCGGGTCTCGAACATCTGCTTCGGGGGCAGGGCAAAAAACAGATTGTTCATTACAGCGACGACCAGTGTCTATTCTGTCGTCCTGAACCGGAAAGGGGCACAATGTCCGTGACTGACAAAAGCATGAACGGGGTGGGGCAGGCGAAGATCGGGTTGATCGGTCTGGGAACGATGGGGGCGGCTCTTGCGCTGAACATCGCCGAGAAAGGGTTTCCCATCGCCGTATGGAACCGCACCACCAGCGTGACGCAGGCGTTCCACGCGGGCGCAGGTGCTCTTGCCGCCCACATCGTTCCCACCGAAACGCTGGCCGCGCTGGTCTCGGCGATTGCCGCGCCGCGCACGATCATCCTGATGGTGCCCGCAGGGCCCGCCGTCGATCAACAGCTTGAGGCGCTGGCGCCCTACCTTGGCGCCGATGATCTGGTCGTCGACGCTGGCAACGCAAACTTCCACGACACCAATCG
>JBOFCO010000200.1:0-3739 GCA_051646105.1 Paracoccaceae bacterium | reverse complement strand
TCTGCCAATAATTTGCAAATTTTCGCAATTTCGTTTTGCGATGCTGCAGCGCAATAATATTGTGCGACCGATTCCCGGGGAAGAGGTCCGCCATGAAAGACATCCTGCAAGAGCTTGAAAACCGTCGCGTCGTGGCACGGGCCGGGGGCGGCCAACGCCGGGTCGAGGCGCAGCACGCCAAGGGCAAGCTGACCGCGCGCGAGCGGATCGAGCTGTTGCTGGACGAGGGGTCGTTCGAAGAGTTCGACATGTTCGTGCGCCACCGCTGCACCGATTTCGGGATGGAGGAGGATCGTCCCGCCGGTGACGGCGTGGTGACCGGCTGGGGCACGATCAACGGCCGGCAGGTCTATGTCTTCTCGCAGGATTTCACCGTGTTCGGTGGCTCGCTGTCGGAAACCCATGCCCAGAAGATCTGCAAGATCATGGATATGGCGATGCAGAACGGCGCGCCGGTGATCGGGTTGAACGATTCCGGTGGTGCGCGGATTCAGGAAGGTGTGGCCAGCCTTGCGGGCTACGCCGAGGTGTTCCAGCGCAACATCATGGCCAGCGGGGTGGTGCCGCAGATCAGCGTCATCATGGGCCCCTGCGCGGGTGGCGCGGTCTATTCGCCCGCGATGACCGACTTCATCTTCATGGTGAAAGACACGTCCTACATGTTCGTGACTGGCCCCGATGTGGTGAAGACAGTTACGAATGAGGTGGTGACTGCCGAGGAACTCGGCGGCGCCTCGACCCATACCCGCAAGTCCTCGGTCGCCGATGGCGCCTTTGAAAACGACGTGGAGGCGCTGGCCGAAGTGCGCCGTCTGGTGGATTTCCTGCCGCTCAACAATCGCGACAAGGCACCGGTCCGGCCCTTCTTCGACAGCCCGGTCCGGGTGGAGGACAGCCTCGACACGCTGATCCCCGACAACCCGAACCAGCCCTATGACATGAAGGAGCTGATCCTGAAGGTCGCGGACGAGGGCGATTTCTACGAGATCCAGAAGGACTACGCCGGCAATATCATCACCGGGTTTATCCGAATCGAAGGGCAGACGGTGGGCGTGGTTGCGAACCAGCCGATGGTTCTGGCGGGTTGCCTTGATATCGACAGCAGCCGCAAGGCTGCGCGCTTTGTGCGCTTCTGCGATGCGTTCGAGATCCCGATCCTGACCTTTGTCGACGTGCCCGGGTTCCTGCCGGGCACCAGCCAGGAATACGGCGGCGTCATCAAGCACGGGGCGAAGCTCCTCTTCGCCTATGGCGAGGCAACGGTGCCGAAGGTCACGGTCATCACCCGCAAGGCCTATGGCGGGGCCTATGACGTGATGGCGTCAAAGCACCTGCGGGGCGACTTCAACTATGCCTGGCCGACGGCCGAGATCGCGGTGATGGGCGCCAAGGGCGCGACAGAGATTCTCTATCGCAGCGAGCTGGGTGACCGCGAGAAAATCGCAGCCCGCACCAAGGATTACGAGGATCGCTTCGCCAATCCCTTTGTCGCTGCAGAGCGCGGCTTCATCGATGAGGTGATCCAGCCCCATTCGACCCGGCGCCGCGTTGCCCGCGCCTTTGCCTCGCTGCGGGGCAAGAAGCTGGCAAACCCGTGGAAGAAGCACGATAACATCCCGCTGTAACGCCAATCGCGAACAAGGGGGACAATCCATGATTCACGTCACACCAACCGCCGGCACAGGGGCAGGGATGCCCCATTGCCGGACTGCCCCGGGCGGGCGGGATGGTCGGCCATGACCGGTACCGTGGTTCCGTCCCCCGCTGCGGCGAACGGCGACGTCATTCTGGTGGGCGATGCCTCGCCCATCGATGTGCCGTCGGGGCAGTTGGTGACATTGCAGGATGTGATCTGGAACGAGGCGGGGCCAACTGGTCTCACGATGCGCTTCCGCTTTGTTGCGCCCCAGATCGCCAAGGGGGCAGCCGCAGTGGACGCCGAGACTGCGCTGGCCGACATGCAGGCGCTTTGCCAGGGCTTTGCTCTGTCGCGCATCGCGGAATTCGGCCCGAAACCCGGTCAGATCATCATTTCGCTGTCTGACAAGCCGATCCCCTTTGGGGAAAGCGCCCCTGACGTGACGCAGTTCTTTGAAGCCTTCACCATTCAGGACGGAACCTGCGTCTGGGAGATGTACTGATGCGACCGAACACCCAAAAGAGAATGGCAGTTCTGCGCCGAGCGGCTGATGCAGCAACGTCACATCCCCAAATTGGCGCTTTTTGGGCGTGTCAAAGCTTTGCATTTGACGGTAATGTCGCCTCGAAGCGCGAAGACGCGTTTCGTTTTGCAGTTCAGGGGTATGGCGCGGTGATCCGCCCGGACGCCCCTCAGGAATTCAGGAGAATAGGATGTCGAACGGTATCCGCATCACGATGGCAATCTGCGCGCTGGCTTTCATCACCGCTTGCGCCAAGAAAGAAGAAGTCGTCGTGGTCGAAGAGACCCCTGTCACGACTGAACCGGTTTACACCGGCAAGTACAACTGATCTCGGCCGGCGGGCCGGTCCGGCCCTCGGGCATAACGCCCGGCCCGCCGTCTTTTGCGCCTTCGACATCGGAGGTGCAGCATGCTGAAGCATCGGGGCTTCCCGGGCCGTATGCCGGGCACCGATTTCCAGTTCACCATCCGCCGCGAGAACCGCAAGGATGGCCCCACCAAGATCATCCGTCGTGAACGCTACAAGGACCGCAAGAAGGTGGATCTTGCCGCCGATGCCGCGTTCCTGAAAGCAATCTGGCAGTGCTTCGGCGAAGAACCGTTTGAGCGCGGCAATCTGGATGCCGGTCGCCTGTCGTGGGTATTCGGGCGCGAGGTCGTGCCGGCGGAAGACCCCTTCGACCCCGGCTCCTACGAGGCGCTTCTGCGGCTTGACCTGAAAAAGACGCAAGCCTCGTTCCCCGAGATCTTTGTGGAAGACGCCGACGAGCCCGACTGGGACGACTTCGACGACGAAGACGGGGACGACTGAGCATGTTTCCGCGCAACCCCTTGGCATCTTGGCAAAACGCCGCGCAAGCCTGCGCGCGGGTTGAGTTTGCCTTTGCGTGCTGCGGTTGTGCGCCCCATGTTCGGTGCAGGGTTGCTCGTCCCCAAATGCGTACCCTTCACATCCCATGTGACCCTTCTACGGACTTCGCGCCCGGCCTCATGCAGGCCGGGCGCCTTTTCCAATCCTCGCGCAGCTGTGATCGGCAGGACTTTGCCGGCCCAGTCCGCGCGCGACGTTCCCGCTTTCGGCTGCCGATGGATGCGCTAGAAAAGGCGCATAGCACATCCCTTACCGGAGGCCGAGCATGCGTCTTTCCACCCTCATTCTCTTTGGTAGCCTTGCCGTCGCGACGGCAGGCTGTGTGCAGTCGAACGGCTATGGCCAGCCCGGCATGCTGCAAACGCAAGGCGGCCGTGCGGTTGCCGGCGCGCTTGTCGGCGCAGCCGCGGCCGATGCCTTTGACGAAAACATGGTTGCCGGCGCAGCCCTCGGCGCGCTTGCCGGTGGCGCATCCTGTAACGTCGCAGGGGCGTATAGCTGCTGATCGTGGCCATGCCGCCGATCTGATCGCCGCCACCGCGGCGCCGGAACCAGTCATCAGGGCCAGTCGGGGGAATACCCCGGCTGGCCTTTTCTATTGCTCTGCACGCAGGCCCGCGTGCTGTTGAGGGAAGGAAGCCGTATGTTCAAGAAGATCCTGATCGCCAACCGCGGAGAGATCGCCTGCCGGGTCATCAAGACCGCG
>JBOFCO010000093.1:0-31999 GCA_051646105.1 Paracoccaceae bacterium | reverse complement strand
GCCATGCGCGGCAAGGGCCACAAGCGCCGAAACCAGTGCCGTGCCAATCCCCATGGCATACGCCCCGGCGATCCCGGCGGCATCCAGCCCCATGCGCCAGCAGAGCAGCAGCAGGAACACCGCGCCGGTGCACGGACGGATGGCGATCCCGCCGACCAGAAGCAGCGCATCGCGCAGACCCGAAACCGCTTTCGCCTGTTGCAGCGTCGGACCATGGGCATGGCCACAGCCGCAATCGGGGCCATGGTCGTGATCGTGGTTCGGGTGGCTGTGGTGGCCGTGACCATGGTGGTGATTGTCGATTTCAGTCGCGGCAACCGCTTCGGACCGCAGGCGCCACCACCGCCGCAACCCGCGCAGCGCGATCCACAGGCCCAGACCGGCAATCGCGGCATAGCTGGCCCTGTCCAGCACGCCCTCGGCAAGTCCGGCAATGCGCTCGCGCCCCCAGCCCAGCGCCAGCACCCCGCCATAAACCAGAAGGACGGCTGTCGTTGCCTGTGCAAGGCTTGCGGCCAGCGAAAGGCCGATCAACCGCAGCGCCCCGCGCCGCCCGGCCCCCGCCTGCCCGGAAAGCCCGTAGCCCCCCAGCAGCACCTTGCCATGCCCCGGCCCCGCCGCATGGGCAAGGCCATAGCCGAACGCGACCGCGATCAGGCCGAACACAGCACTCGGCTGCCCTGCACGCAGCGCACGCAGCGCCCCGGCCATTGTGGCGCGAAACTCTTCCTGCCGGGCAATGGTCCAGCCCTGCAAAGCGTCGCCTGCACCGCCCAGCCACAGCGCCGCAGCCACCGCCGCCAGTCCAAGACCGGCAAGACCAAGCCCTCTAGCCCCGGTCATTGCGTCGGTGCCCCTGCCCCGCACGCCACACGGATTTCATCGGAAAACGCCGCACCGACCGAAGGGAATTCCCCGACTGGCATCGACTCCCCCATCTGCTCGTCCAGCGCGGCCAGAAATTCGTCGGAAATGTCGGCCGGATCGGGAGCAAAGACCTGCGCCGTGCAATCCGCCCGACCCTCGACCGTCAAAGGCATCTCGATGGAATAGGCAGTGTAATAGCTGGGATCATAAGCCTGCATCACAATCGGCCCCGCTGCGGGATCGACGGGCTGAACGATCTGCCGCAGGTGGGTCGAGATCAGGCGGCCATCGCGGTATTCTGCGGTGGTTTGTTGTGGCGGGGAAAGTTCCAGCGTGCGGCCGCCCTGCACCAGAGAACTGTCGCCGGCAAAGCCTGCCTCCCAGTTCATGTCAAATCCCTGGATCCGGGTGTTTTCAGCCGGCGTCAGCGCACCGTCGCCGTCGGCGTCAAGCCCGCGCTCCTCGATCAGCATCAGCGAGTAAAGCTCATCATAGCTCCAGCTGACGCGCAGCCCGGAAAGCCGACCGTCAGCATCGAAGATCAGCGCAACTGTCACATCGACAAACACATGCGGATGCGCCGTTGCGGGGGATGCGAAAAGCGAAAGCGCAACGCCAAGAATGAAATGCAGGGATCTGGACATCCTGACAGTGTAGTGTTCACGGCCGAAAAGGGCGAGAGGCCATGCGACACCGATGCAGCTATCGGGGCGGAAGATTGCCGCCTGCCCAGGCGGCAATTCCACGTGAGTTTTGGTGGCGGAAGTCGTTTTGGCGTGTCAGTCTTTCAGACAAGAGCGCTACCAAGGCGGAGCGCCCCAAAGGACAGGACCGGACATGCATGCCATCCGACTGCACGCCGTGGGCGATCTGCGCCATGACAGGGTTTCCACGCCGGAACCCGGACCGGGGGAAGTTCTGGTCAGGGTCGAGGCGGCGGGCATCTGTGGCACCGACCGGCATATCCTGAAGGGCGAATTCCCGTCGGCCCCGGTTCTGACGCTGGGCCATGAATTCTGCGGCATCGTCACCGCCCTTGGCCAGGGTGCGGCCGGGCATCGGATCGGGGATCGCGTCACCTGCGACCCCAACATCAGTTGCGGCACCTGTGACCAGTGCCGCGCGGGCCGGGTCAACCTGTGCCGGAACCTCAGCGCCATTGGTGTGCACCGTGATGGCGGCTTTGCCGAATATGCCGCCATTCCCGCCGGTCAGGCTTTTGCCCTTCCCGCAGGGCTGCATCCGCATCACGGAGCGTTCTGCGAACCGCTGGCCTGCTGCATCCACGGCGTCGACATGGGCAAACCGGTTGCCGGAGAGCGGGCGCTGGTCATCGGCGGTGGTGTGATCGGGTTGCTGGTCGTGCAATTGCTGCGAAATGCGGGGGCAGAGGTGATGCTGCTGACCAGGGATCGGGGCAAGCGTGGTCTTGCGCTGGACCTGGGTGCGTCACTGACCGCCGGAAATGCCACCGATGCGCTGGCCGCGTGGCCCGACGGGGCCGATCTTGTTGTGGAATGCGCGGGGATCGCAGAAACCGTCGCACTGTCGCAGCGACTTGCGCGCAGTGGCGGCCGCATCGTGATTCTGGGCGTTCTGGCTGCGGGGGAAACGGTCGCGATAGAGCCCTTTGATCTGTTGTTCCGCGAGGTCCAGATGCTGTTCTCCTTTATCAATCCGTTCACCCATGCCCGCGCGGCCCGCATGATCGCCGACGGTTCCATGCAGGTCGCGCCGCTGATTTCCCGCACCCTGTCTTTCGACGAGGCGGTCGATGCGATCGCCAATCCCCCGGCGCGAGGTGAAATCCGCGCGCTGGTGATTCCCGGTTGACGACAGATGACACTGGTCGTGAACGGCTTTCTGATCTGCCGCAGCCTCGAAGAGGCCGACACCGTTTCCGCCATGCTGCCGGAGCGGCTGGCCGCGGTTCGTGCCGAACACGGCTGTGTCGCTTTCGAGGTGTGGCGATCCCGCGCGGACCCCGTCCGCTTTGCCGTGCATGAGGTGTTTCGCGACCGCGAAGCCTATGAAACCCATGTGGAGCTGACGCGAAAATCGCGCTGGTGGAAGCTGACACAGCGCATTCCCCGCGAATATGTGCTCGAAGAACGATAATCCTGCGCTGCCAGGGCACGATATCGCAATCGAGTGCCGCAAGGTCATGACCGGACAAGATTGCGTGACAGACTGTCGCAGCGTATCGTTCCGTCATTGGGGAGTCTCTTGAGGGAGAGGCAGGGAGACAATGAAAAACATCATCAACACGACTATACCGCTGCTGCTGCTGTCCGCAGCGGCCCACGCGGGCGGGATTGACCGGTCTGGTCAGGGGCTGGCGATCCTTTGGGAAAAAGGCGAAGTGGCGACACTGTCCTTTGGCGATCTGGCGGTTGACGTAAATTCGGCCAACTCGCTTTTCGCGGGCGATGTGGGGCAGGATTTCGGCCAGTTCAGCCTGTCCTACAAAAAGCCGCTGACGGATGAGCTTTCCGCCGCGATGATCCTGGACCAGCCTTTCGGGGCAGGCATCGCCTATCCGGCCGGTCCGCTGGCGGGAACACGGGCAGAGTTGCGGTCGCTGGCCATCACCGGATTGCTGCACTACCGGATGCCGTCGAATGTCAGCATCTATGGCGGTCTGCGGGCGCATCGTCTGGCAGGGGATGCCTCGGTTCCGCTCGTCGGCGGTTACACGCTGTCAACAGAGGATGACTGGGGGCTGGGTTATGTGGCGGGCGTGGCCTATGAACGCCCCGATATCGCGCTGCGCGTGGCCCTGACCTACAACTCAGAAATCGATCACACGCTTGACAGCACGGAATTCGGGCTGCCGTTCAGCTTTGACAACACCACACCGCAATCCCTGAACCTTGATTTCCAGACCGGCGTGGCGGAAGGCACGCTTGTCTTTGGTTCGGTCCGCTGGGTGGACTGGTCGGAATATGACGTGACACCTGCGGCCTATCCGCTGGGATCGCTGGTCGAGTACAGCAACGATGTCATCACCTATACGCTTGGGGTGGGACGTCGGTTCAATGAACGCTGGTCGGGTGCGCTGTCGTTCAGCTATGAACCGCAGGATGGCGAGGTTCAGCCGAACCTCAGCCCGACCGATGGCTATCGCAGCGTGTCGCTGGCCGCGATCTATACCATTGACGAAAAGACAAAAATCACCACGGGCCTGCGCTATGTCGACATCGGAGACGCCACATCGCGGGCGGGCATCCCGTTCGAGGATTCAAGCGCGATCGGCTTTGGCGTCAGCCTGACGCATCAGTTCTGATCTGCAAACCAGATGAAAGCACGCCCCCGCCCCACGGCGGGGGCGTAAGCATTTCTGCTCATGTCTGCCGAATTCACAAGAAACGGGTCGTCCCGCCCCTGTCAGCCAGCTAGAACATCCGCATGAAACAGCATCCGGTCCAACAATCGATTTCCCTGATCGCCTGGGCAATGCTTGCCCTTCTGGCCCTGATCTGGGGTGGGTCTTTTCCTTCGAACCGGGCGGCGCTGGCCGAGGTCGCGCCCCTGACCATCGTCGCCGCGCGAGTCAGCGGGGCCGCGGTGCTGCTGTGGATCTATGTGGCGATACGGGGATTGGCCGTACCGCGCGGCAGTCGGGCGCTGGCGGCATTCATGGTGATGGGGCTGTTGAACAATGCCCTGCCCTTTTCACTGATCGTCTGGGGGCAGCAGCATGTTCCCTCTGGCCTGGCGGGTATCCTGAACGCCTTTACCGCGATCCTGACGGTTCTGCTGGCGGCGCTGGTTTTTCCCGACGAACGGCTGACGCTGCGCAAGGGCATCGGTGTCGCGCTGGGTTTTGCGGGGGTTGCAACGGCGATCGGCCTGCACAACCTGTCGCGGCTTGACCTGACATCGCTGGGACAGATCGCGATACTCGGGGCGACGCTGTCCTATGCCTTGTCGGGCATCTTTGCCCGCCGCGCTTTGGCGGGGCTGCGGCCAGAGGTTTCGGCAGCCGGGATGCTGACCGCATCGGCATTGGTGATGATCCCCGTCGCGCTGCTGGTCGAGGGACGCCCGACGCTGGACTATTCCCCCGTCACCTGGGTGGCGCTGGCCTATCTGGCGTTTATCGCATCGGCCTTCGCCTATATGCTGTTCTATGCCGTTCTGGCGCGCGCCGGGGCCGGGAACCTGTCGCTGGTCACGCTGCTTCTGGTTCCGGTCGCCATTGTGCTGGGCGCCGTGCTTTTCGACGAAACCCTGCCATGGTCCGCCTATGTCGGCTTTGCACTGCTGGCATTGGGGCTGCTGGTGATCGACGGGCGTATCCTGCGCGGCCGCCAGCCCGGTGGACACCCGCAAGAAATGTGATGAACCCCGCCCGCGTTCAGGATAACACCGGGCTGGTCAGGCGGGGTGGGCAGATGCTTTACGGATCGGGAAAAGAATATTTGGCGGCGTCAAAGCGCAGCGTATTGCTGTTCGGCATGTCCGGCCTTGGCAAGACCCGGCTTTCCTCGATCCTGCGCGGCACGGGCCGGTGGTTCCACTACTCGGTCGATTACCGGATCGGCACCCGGTATATGGGCGAACATATCGCCGACAATTTCAAACGCGAGGCGATGAAGGTTCCCCTGCTGCGGGAACTGCTGATGACGGATTCCGTCTATATCGCGTCGAACATCACCTTCGACAATCTGGCGCCTCTGTCGACCTATCTGGGCAAGCCGGGCAGTCCGGAGAAGCATGGATTGCCCTTTGACGAATACATGCGCAGGCAGGAACAGCACCGGCAGGCGGAAGTGGCCGCACTGCTGGATACGGAGCGCTTCATCAAGCGGGCCCATGATATTTACGGCTACAGGTCCTTTGTCTGCGACAGCGGCGGTTCCATTTGCGAAATCGTCGATCCGGACAACCCCGATGATCCCGTGCTGAAGGTTTTGTCCGACAATCTGCTGATGGTGTGGATCGAAGGGTCAGAGGCCCATACCGCCGACCTGATCCAGCGGTTCGACCGGGCGCCCAAGCCCATGTATTACCGGCCGGATTTCCTGAACCGCATGTGGCATGCCTGGCTGGACGAAACCGGGAATGCGCCGGACAAGGTCGATCCTGACGCCTTTGTCCGCTACACCTATGCCCATGCGCTTGCCCACCGCCAGCCGCTGTATGCGGCAATGGCCCGAAACTGGGGGGTCAAGGTCACGGCGGATGAGGTTGCCAGGGTCAACAACGAACACGACTACGACGAGTTGATTGCAGAGGCGCTTGATCGACGGAATGCGCAAGCATAGGTAAGCCAACGCGCCGCAAAATCTGACGGAATCGAGGTTCCATAATGCCCATCACCCTGCCCGAGACGCTTCCCGCCTTTGACGTGCTGTCAAAGGAAGGCGTCATGGTGATGTCGCCCGACCGCGCCGCACATCAGGACATCCGCCCGCTGCGCATCGGTCTGCTGAACCTGATGCCAAAGAAAATCCAGACCGAAAACCAGTTTGCCCGGCTGATCGGCGCGACGCCGTTGCAGATCGATTTCCAGTTGATCCGCATGAGCGAGCATCAGACCAAGAACACGGCGGCCGAGCATATGGCCACCTTCTATCGTCCGTTTTCCGAGGTCAGGGACGAAAAGTTTGACGGGCTTATCATTACCGGTGCCCCCATCGAACACATGGCGTTCGAAGATGTGACCTATTGGGATGAACTGCGCGAAGTCATGGACTGGACGCAGACCAACGTGCAGTCCACCTTTGGTGTCTGCTGGGGCGGGATGGCGATGATCTATCATTTCCATGGTGTGCCGAAACACATCCTGCCCGCCAAGGCCTTTGGCTGCTTTCCGCACCGCAACCTTGTGCCGTCATCCCCGTATCTGCGCGGGTTTTCGGACGATTTCGTGATTCCGGTCAGCCGCTGGACCGAAATGCGCGATGCCGAGATTGCCGCCGCGCCCGGACTGCGCACCCTGCTGGGCAGCGACGAGGTCGGGCCCTGTCTGGTCGAGGATGCAGATCACCGCGCGCTGTATATCTTCAACCACTTTGAATACGACAACGGCACGCTGAAAGAGGAATACGACCGCGACACGGCGGCCGGAAAACCCATCAACGTGCCGATGAACTACTATCCTGACGACGATCCGTCGCGCCCGCCGCGCAACCGCTGGCGTAGCCATGCACATCTGCTTTATGGCAACTGGGTGAACGAGATCTATCAGACCACACCGTTTGACCTTGCGGATATCGGGCGGAGCTGAAAACCCGCCCGATTAGTTGCCTCAGGCAGAACGGCGCCTGCGCCACAAAAGGCCAAGCCCCGCCAGCGCAGACCCGAACGCCAATCCCGCAGCCGGAAGCGGAACAACGGCGGCAGGCACCACCGTCACACTGAAGTAATGGGAGATATAGCCTTCTTCCGTGTGGACGAAGGCCGAACCGGTGTCGTCCCCCCCAAGATAGAACCACTCCTCATACGTCGTATGAAAGAAGAAATCCCAGTGCCCGACGGTTGCGGGCCAGAACCAGAATGTCATGCACAGCCGGTCATTCGGACATTGGCCCGCATACCCGCTCCCCCCGACGGCATCCCAATAGGTGTCGCTGTCATATGCCGTCCAGCCGCCGCCGTAGTAACTGTAAAGATGGCAGTTGCCACCGGAGCCGGCGCAAGGGTCAAGATCGAAGGTAAAGGTGGATTCCTCTCCCTGCCGAAGCGTAAACTCCATCCCCTCCACAAAGGGGGGCAAGGTATTCGCCGCTGCAAGACAGGGGGCCAGCGTCATCGTCGCAATCCCTAGCAGTAGTTTGATCCTGTTCATTTCCCCTCCGGTTTTCGCTGCATGACGATACATGATGGCGTCGCCCCGGTCATTGACCTTGCGCAAACTCTCATTGTGAAAAGGTGGCGAAGCGTTCACTGCATTGCGCTGGCCCACACAATCACCATACTTCAATGAAAGCGTTGAAAGGTGCGGCCATGGGCAAGAAGTCGAAAGACAAGTCGAAAGCAGCGGACGGTTCGAAGGCAAAGATCAAGCCGGTCGCTGCACATAACCCGAAACCCGCGGCTTCCGACGCGACCGATGCCGCCAAGACCGATCCCAACGCCATTCCCTTTGTCGGTGATATTACGGAATTTTACGAAACCGAGGCCCCGGAAACCGTCCGCAAGGCCATTGCCACCGCCGACAAGGATGAAATCCTGTCGCGCGACTACCCCTACCGAACAGAGATGGACAAGGACGACGAAGAGAAACAGCTCGAAGAGCTTCAGATCGAACTGGTCAAGATGATGCACGGGATGCGCACCACAGGCCAGCGACTTGTCGTGCTGTTCGAAGGCCGCGATGCCGCGGGCAAGGGGGGCACGATCGAACGGATGCGCGAAAACCTGAATCCGCGTTCGGCTTATATCGTCGCCCTGCCAAAGCCCACCGACCGTGAAGCCGCGCAATGGTATTTCCAGCGCTATATCGACTGGTTGCCCGCCGCCGGGGAAATCGCGCTGTTTGACCGGTCGTGGTACAACCGCGGCATCGTCGAGCATGTGTTCGGCTTCTGCACACCCGAACAGCGCAAGCGGTTCTTCAAGCAGCTTCCCACTTTTGAAACGATGCTGATCGACGAAGGCATCGTGCTGGTGAAAATCTGGCTGGAGGTTGGCCGGGCAGAGCAGCTCAAGCGCTTCCTGGATCGCGAAAAGGACCCGCTGAAGCAGTGGAAACTGTCGTGGATCGATGTCGAGGGGCTGAAGAAATGGGATGCCTACTGCGAGGCCATCGACGAGACGCTGGAAAAATCCCATTCCCGCACCGCGCCGTGGACAGTGATCCTGTCGGATGACAAGGCAAGGGCGCGCATCGCCGCCATCCAGACCGTTCTGCGCGCCGTGGACTATCCAGGCCGCGACCTGAAAGTCATCGGAAAACCGGATGACAAGATCTGCGGCGGGCCAGAGATCAGGCCGAAGGCCAAGGGATGAACCGGCCGGGATGAGCAAACGCGGCTATCACCACGGCAATCTGCGGCAGGCATTGGTCGAGGCGGCGCTCGGGCTGATCGAACGGCTGGGGCCGCAGGGATTCACCCTTTCGGAAGCCGCGAAGGAGGCAGGCGTTACGCCCGCAGCCGTGTATCGACATTTTTCGGGCCGCGATGACCTGATGGCCGAATGTGCAAGGCAGGGCTTTTCGATCTTTGCCGACCTGATGGAACATGCCTATGCCACAGGCGGCACCACCGCCCTTGCCGCGTTCGAGGCGACGGGGCGTGCCTATCTGGCCTTTGCGCGCAAATATCCCGGGCACTACATGGCGATGTTCGAAAGCGGCATTTCCTTGCACGCGACGCCCGATCTTGCCCTTGCAGCGGACCGTGCCCGCGCCGTGCTGGAACGTGCCGCCGAAAACCTGTCGCGCCACCTGCCCGAAAGCCGTCGCCCCCCGGCGGCGATGTTTTCGGCCCATATCTGGGCGATGAGCCATGGCATCGTCGAGCTGTTCACCCGTGGCGCGCCCGGTTCGCGCGCACCGTTTCCACCGGACGCGCTGCTGGAAGCCGGGATCGGCATCTATTTGCGCGGGCTGGGACTGTTGCCACCCGATGCCTGACGTTGTGCCCGCCTGTGCGCCAAGACGGATTGATCTTGGCAGGCGCGCACCCTATTTCAGCGCCTGTGCCGGTCGGGCGAAACCCAAGGTGATCTAGCGAATGGCAATACCACAGCCCGGGGCGAAACTGGCAGACACCGCTGCCGGCGTGCCCAAAGGTCAAGGCCAGTCGCGCGAGGCTCGCCCGAACTATCTTCGCCGTCTGCTTCTTGAAAACATCGGGGCGCAGCGGATGCTTTACACCATCGCGGTTCTGGCGATGGTCGCCGTCGCGGCCACCTCGGCACTGACCGCCTGGGTGATGGAAGGCATCGTCGACGCGATGACCGATACCGGCAACCGGACGCGGGTGTTTCAGGTAGCCCTACTGGTCATGGCGATATTCACCGCCAAGGGCATCGCCAACTATGTGCAGGTCGTGGCGCTGACACGGGCCGGAAACCGCATCGTCGCCAGTCAGCAGGAAAGGCTTTATGCCAAGCTGCTGCGGCACGGTGTTTCCTTCTTCAACATCACCGAAAGCTCTAACCTGCTGATGCGGGTCACCAATTCCGCCCAGTCGGCGCGAAAGGTCATCGACCTGGTGGTGACATCGGCAGCGAGAGATATCCTGACGCTGATCGGGCTGGTCGCCGTGATGTTCTATCAGCAGCCTGTCCTGTCGATGGTTTCGCTTGTCGTCGGGCCGCTTGCCATGTTCGGCATCAGGCTTCTGCTGAAGCGGGTTCGCGGCATCATGGAAAAGGAACTCGCCTCACTCGCCGAGATCATCAAGGTGATGGGTGAAACCGCTGCCGGTATCCGCATCATCAAGGTGTTCTCACTGGAAGAACGGATGACCGACCGGATGCAGTCGGCAATCTTGCAGGTGGAGCAGCGGGCAAACGCGATTTCCCGGCTGGAGGCGATCGCCAGCCCGCTGATGGAAACGCTGTCAGGCTTTGCCATTGCCGCCGTGGTGACCCTGAGCGCGGTCAACCTGTTCGGCGGCGAACCGACCAGCGCCGGGCAGCTTATGTCTTTCGTCACCGCCCTGCTGATGGCCTATGAACCGGCCAAACGGCTGTCACGTGTGCGGATCAGCGTAGAAACCGGTCTGGTCGGCGTGCGGATGATGTTCGACCTGCTGGATCAGGAAGAAACCATGACCGAAGCCGCCGATGCGGTTCCGCTGCTGGCCGGTCCGGGCAAGGTCGAACTGCGGGATGTGCGCTTCGGCTACCGGAACGGAACGCCCGTGCTGCGAGACATGAACCTGACGTTTGAGGCGGGAAGGACCACCGCGCTGGTCGGCCCGTCGGGTGGCGGAAAATCCACTGTGCTGAACCTTGTCATGCGGCTTTACGACCCCGAGAGCGGTGCCGTGCTGATCGACGGGCAGGATGTGCGCGGCGTGACCTATCGTTCGCTGCGGGAACGGATTTCCTTTGTCGGGCAGGACACTTTCCTGTTTGCCACAACGGTTCTGGAGAATATCCGGTGCAGCCGCCCCGATGCGACCGAGGAAGAGGTACAGGAAGCCGCCCGTGCCGCCCATGCGCATGAATTCATCACGGCGATGCCGCAAGGCTACAATACGCAGGTCGGGGAAAACGGCGCGTTCCTGTCAGGGGGGCAGCGCCAGCGCCTTGCCATTGCCCGAGCAATCCTTCGCAAAAGCGAAATCCTGCTTCTGGACGAAGCCACCAGCGCATTGGATTCCACTTCGGAGGCCCTTATCAAGGATGCGCTGGAAAAGATTTCGGAAGGCGTCACCACGATCGTGATCGCGCACCGGCTTTCCACCGTGCTTCAGGCCGACAAGATCTGTGTTCTGGCAGGGGGTGAGGTGGTGGAAAGCGGAACGGCAGATGAATTGCTGGCCCAGAAGGGCACCTTCCGCACCCTGTTCGACCAGCAGTTCGGTTCGGCGCATTCACAGATGACCGAGGGCTGAACGGCCCCCGCGTCAGCGGAACATCACCAGCGCCCCCGGTGACCACGCCACCCGCGTTTTCGACCCACGATCCAGCACCGGGCGGCCAAAGACGTTACGCATGGAAATACGCACCGGCGATGCCACACCGTCCAGCTTGACGTCGTAATAGGTCATGTCGCCGAAATAGACGACTTCCTCGATCGTGCCGGGGGTTTCGCGGTCTGTCGCCTGCTGCCCGTCGAACAGGATGGTCAGCGTTTCAGGGCGGAAACCGATCACCGAGTCGCCGCCGGTGGCCTTGCCGGGGGCCTGGCTGGCAGCGATGGCCGTCTTGCCCAAACCCTGCACGTCGATCTCGATCTGGTCGCCACTTTCGCCCAGCACCTTGGCGGGAAGGAAGTTCATCGTACCGATGAAATCGGCGACGCGGCGGCTGTTGGGGCGGCGATACAGGGTTTCGCTGTCGGCCAGTTGTGCGATCTCGCCCTCGAACATCACGGCGATGCGGTCCGACATGACCAGCGCTTCTTCCTGATCGTGGGTCACAAGAATGAAGGTGATGCCGACCTGCCGTTGCAGCTTGATCAGTTCCACCTGCATATGCTCGCGCATCTTCTTGTCCAGCGCGGACAGGGGTTCATCCAGCAACAGCACCTTGGGCTTCAGGATCAGGGCACGGGCCAGCGCCACGCGCTGCCGCTGGCCGCCCGAAAGCGCATGGGCGGCGCGCGCGCCATAGCCCTTCAGGCCGACCATTTCCAACGCCTCTTCGGCCGCCTTGGCCTTTTCGGCCTTGCTGCCGGGTTCCCGGCGCAAGCCGAAGGCGACATTCTGTGCCACACTCATATGCGGGAAGATCGCATAGGACTGGAACACCATGTTGGTTGGGCGCACGTTCGCCGGCACGTTGGCCATGTCCTTGCCGTCGATCAGCACTGCGCCGGATGAAATCCCCTCGAACCCGGCAATGGTGCGCAGCAGAGTGGTCTTGCCGCAGCCGGATGGTCCCAGCAGGGAAAAGAATTCCCCCGCCTTGATGGTGGCGGTGATACCGCGCAGCGCGTGGTAGTCGCCATAGTATTTGTGGACATCCCGAAACTCGATCATCGTGGGTTTCTCGGTCACAGGAAGCCTCCGGTATCTTTGCCGCCGGTCCTGGCAATGCCGCGACGGCGATAATATTCAGCGATGGTCAGAAGGATGATCGATGCCAGCACCAGACAGGTGCCCAGCGCCATCATGGCAGGCACTTTGGCAGGGAAACGGAACTGTCCGTAGATATAGACGGAAAGCACTGGATCGCTGCCGCCAAGGAAGTTGGCGATGATGAATTCGTCGAAACTGACGGTAAAGGCGATCAGGAAGGCCGAAACGATCCCCGGCGCAACCAGCGGCAGTATCACCAGCCGGAAGGTCGATGCGGGTGTTTCGCCCAGATCGATTGCCGCCTCTTCAAGCGAACGGTCAAGGCTTTGAAAGGCCGACGTCAGGATCGCCACGGCAAAGGGCGTGCAGATCAGCACATGTCCCAGGATGATGGTAAAGATCGACAGCGGTATGCCGATGGCCAGCAGCACCACGAGGATCGACATGGCCATGATCATTTCGGGCAGCACCAGCGGCAGCATGATCAACCCGATCAGCCCGCCCTTGGCCTTGAATTCATACCGGGTGGAAGCGCGGGCGGCGAGAATGCCCAGAAGTGTCGCTACCGCAGCAGAGGTGAGCGAGATGATCAGCGAATTTTTCAGCGCTTCCAGCAACTGCGCATTGCCCCAGGCCTGCTTGAACCATTCGGTTGTAAAGCCTGACAGCGGAAAGGCGATGATCTTGCTGGCGTTGAAGGCAAAGATCGGCAGCAGGATGATCGGTGCGAACAGGAAGATCAGATAAGCGACGGCATAGGTTCTGAGCCAGGGAAACCTCATCTGCTCTGCCCTTTCAGGAAACGCCGGTTCAGCAGCAGGAAGATCAGCGTGACGATCGCCACGATCAGCATGGCCGTGACGGCAATCGCGGAACCTAGCGGCTTGTTATCCTGTTTCAGCAGCGTCGATTCGATCATGTTGGCGATCATCGGCAGCTTGCCGCCCCCGATCAGGTCGGGTGTCACGTAGTCGCCGATCGTCGGGATGAACACGATCAGAACCGCGCCGATCACGCCGGGCATCGACAGCGGCAGCGTAACCCGCCAGAAGGTCATCAACCGGCTTTCGCCAAGGTCCTGCCCGGCCTCCAGCAGCGAACGGTCGATCTTTTCCAGTGCCACGAAAATCGGCAGGATCGCAAAGGGCGCATAGGCATGGGCCAGCGTCATCACCATCGCGCCGACGTTGTAGTTGATGAAGGTCAGCGGGTCCTCGATCAGGCCGATGCTTTTCAGCCCGGAGTTGATAACGCCGTTATAGCCAAGGATGACCTTCCAGAGAAACACCCGGATCAGGTAGCTGGTCCAGAAGGGAATTGTGATCAGGAACAGCCAAAGCGACTTTCGCGATGGTTGAACGTGGAAGGAAACGAAATAGGCCACCGGATAGGCCAGAAGGACGGTGATCAGCGTGACCAGCATCGACACATACAGCGACCGCATCATGGTGAAGCGGTAGATCGGGTTGGTCCATGCCTCGATATAGTTGGACAGGGTGAATTCGCGGATGATCCGCTCTGCCCCGCTGCCATCCTTGAAGAAGGAATAGGCGACAATGGTGATCAGTGGCGCGGCCAGCAGAAGTATGGCGTAGATCGCTGTAGGGCTGATCAGCCGGAGCCCGTTCACGGTGTCGGGGGAAAGCCCCTGCCCGCCTGCCTTGTCCGCCGCCATGCGCGATGCCCCCGATTTTCGCGTAGACTTTCCTGCAAGCTGGCATATGGCACGGCACAAGGAAAGCCCGACCGTGCAAGACCGAAGCCGACAGTCGCATTTTTTGGGGGCAACTGCCGCAAAAGTCGGCATCGTTTCGTGCTGGTTGCGCCTTAAATCGGCAGGTCGCCCGGCGGGGATTGCAGCAGACTGGCCAGTTTGCGCACCGCGCCCTCGAAGCGGTCAACAGGAATCCCGCCCGCCAGCGCCATGCGAACGGCATTGGGCGCATGGCCCTGCGGGAGCGCGTATTCATCGGCGGAACGCACCAGCACACCGGCGCCTTCTGCCTCTCGCGCAAAGGTGGATGCCCGCCAGCCCATCGGCATCGGCAGCCACTGGAACGACAGGCCAGGTTGCCAGATCAGCCCGTGCCCGCCCAGTTCGCGCACAACGATTTCCAGTCGCTCGGCATAGACGTCGTTCACGCGGTCACGCAGGATTGCGGCCTGCCCGCTGGCCAGCAGATCGGCAAGAATGTCGGTCATCGGGCGGGCCATGCCGAAGAACGCATGCTGAGCCGCCAGCCGACCGGCATTGCCCATGCCCTCGGGTGCCACGATCATGCCCATGCGCAGACCTGCGGACAAGCTTTTGGAAAAGCTGGCCAGATACCAGGTGCGTTCTGGCGCCAGCGCCCGCAGCGCGGGGACCGGAACATCGGTTGGCGGAACGACATAACAATCGTCCTCGATGATCTGCAGATCATGGGCACGGGCCACGGCAACGATTTCGGCCCGCCGGTCCGCACTCATCCGGGCCGTCGTCGGGTTCTGTGCCTCGGGCGTCAGGCAAACGATGCGGGCCGCGTGCCTGCGACAGGCAGCATCCAGCGCGTCCGCCCGCATCCCCTGTTCGTCCAGCGCCACCGGCACGACATCGGCCCGGTGCAGACGCGCCGCGTGACGAAAGCCGGGATAGGCCAGTTCCTCCATGAACACACCGGGCCTGTCACCGCGCAGGCAGCAATGCAGGACGATGTTGATGGCATTCTGACCGCCATGGGCCAGCACGATATCTTCGGCGCCGATGGGGCCAAGCTGGCGGTCGGAAAGCCAGTCGACCAGCGCGTTCCGCAAAGGTTCATCCCGGCGGAGCGAGGGATATTCCAGCCAGTCCCGCCCGATGCCGTCCGCCACGCGCCGCATCGCATCCGCCAGGGCGGCATTCTGGCCGACCTCGGGCAGCTGCGGCGACCGCATGTCGACCACATCGCCGCGCGGGTCAAGATTGCGTTCGACATGCAGGGGCTGGCTTGGACCAAGTTGCGGGCGTTGCGCGGCCACAAAGGTTCCACGCCCCACGACCGCTTCCAGCAGCCCCTCGGCAGTGGCGATGGTATAGGCCCGCGCCACGGTCCCCGGCGTCAGGCCGATGGCCCATGCAAGATCACGCACCGGTGGCAGTTTCGCACCCTGGGGAAGCCCGCCCTGCCGGATCGCGTCCCGCAAGGCGTGGGTCAGGGCCAGATACTTCGGCCCGGTGAACTGCGCCAGATCTGGCCGCCAATTTGTATCAGTCACAATAAAACCATGGACCCGGTGGAATGAGAATTGTATCAATACACTATCAGAAAATTCCGGATTGTATCAATACAAAAATGAACGCCATGCCCCGCCACGACCAGACACTGCTTTCCTCGATTACCGTTTCCGCTCGTCCTGCAAAGGTCGCATGGACTGTCGCCGGTGTTTTCGGGCTGCTGCAAGGGCGTATGGCTACCCGCCGAGCCTTGGGCAGGCTTGATACACATCTCTTGCGTGATATCGGGCTGGATCAGCTTTCCGCCCGCGCCGAGTCAGCCAAGCCATTCTGGCGCGACTAGGTCGCGCCAGTTCCCAGGTTTCCCCGAGACCTCTTCCTCGGCCGGGTTCGCCCGGCCGTTTTTTCGCTCAGACAATCGCCTCGACATTGATCGAGCGGCGGCGCAGTTCTGCCAGCAAGGCTGGAAGCACCCGCGACTGATTGACCGCGTGGCGCAGGGCGTCGCCCAGAACACCCTCATTCACGCCATCACGGACACGCCAGACCATCCGGCGCGCGACGCCGTCGTCATAGATGATCTCGACCCTGCCCGCGCGCTTGCGCATGCCAAGGAAATCAAAGCCCCCATGGGGGCTGTGAAAGGTGGAATTGCTCATGATCTGCCCGATCGTATTATTTTTCTGCGGGCAGAATGCGCGAAGGTCGGATCACAGGTCAATCCGGGGGGAATCACATCCGCGTCAGGCGAGTCAGCACGGCAACACCCATCATGAAAAAGGCCGCCCGAAGGCGGCCTTTTCCTGAAATCTTGTGGTGTCTCAGCGCTTGGAGAACTGGAAGCTGCGGCGGGCCTTGGCCTTGCCGTACTTCTTGCGTTCCACCACGCGGCTGTCGCGGGTCAGGAAGCCCGCTGCCTTCAGCGCGCCGCGCAGGCTCGGTTCGTAAAGCTGCAGGGCCTTGGAGATGCCGTGCTTGACCGCACCGGCCTGCCCCGAAAGACCGCCGCCCGCGACGGTAGCCATCACGTCGAACTGGCCATCGACACCGGCCACGGTAAAGGGCTGGCGCAGGATCATCTGCAGAACCGGACGGGCGAAATAGACCGCCATTTCCTTGCCGTTCACCACGACCTTGCCGGAACCCGGCTTGATCCAGACGCGGGCGACCGCGTCCTTGCGCTTGCCGGTGGCATAGGCGCGGCCCAGGCTGTCGCGCTGCGGGGCGCGGGGCGCATCCGAAGCGGCAACGGCAGCGGTGGCCGGACGGGATGCCGAGACGGCATCTTTCAGACCGTCGAGGGTTTTGATGTCTTCGGCCATCGTCATGCGCTCCGGCTGTTCTTCGTGTTCATGGATTTGACATCCAGCACTTCGGGCTGCTGCGCCTCATGCGGATGGGCGGCACCGGCATAGACGCGCAGATTGGTCATCTGCTGCTTGCCCAGACGGTTGCGGGTGATCATACGCTCTACCGCCTTGGTCACGACGCGCTCGGGATGGGCACCTTCCAGCACCTGCTCGGCGGTGCGGAACTTGATCCCGCCCGGATAGCCGGTGTGCCAGTAATAGCGCTTGTCGGCACGTTTGTTGCCGGTCATCTGCACCTTGTCGGCGTTGATGACGATAACATTGTCACCCATGTCCATGTGGGGGGTGAAGGTCGGCTTGTGCTTGCCGCGCAGACGGTTGGCAACGATCACGGCAAGACGGCCCAGAACGATGCCTTCGGCGTCGATCAGGATCCACTTCTTCTCGATCTCCGCCGGTTTGGCGCTGTAGGTTTTCATATCGTTGCCCTTCGGCTTGGTCGTGGCGGGCCTTGCGGCGCCGCGCTGAATTCGGATGGGGGGCTTTTCGGACATCTTGCATGGAAAATCAAGATGTGGATGCGCAAAAGAATATAGCAAATTCAATTGCTTGAAAAATAGGTATTATAATACCCCAATTCTCAGGTGATCTACTGCCCCTGCGGTGGCAGTTCCTCGACGATCACCAGATCGCGTTCAGATGCCCCCTTTGCATGGGCCAGCGCCGCCTGATACTCGGCAGAGCGATAGCAGGCTTCCGCCGCTTCAAGGCTTGGGAATCGCGCCACGACATTGCGGGGGCGGTCCCTGCCCTCCAGCTGCACATGGCGGCCACCACGGGCGATGAACACCCCGCCATAGGCCGCCAGTGCCGGTCCGGCCAGTTTTGCGTAGCGACCGTAAGCCTCGGCATCGGTCACGGTGACATGCGCGATCCACAGCGCGGTGGGGGTCTTCGTCATGCCAGCCCCCCGATCACGGCTTCCACCGCAGCGACGGCCTCTGACGATTTCGACGGGTCACTGCCGCCCGCCTGCGCCATATCCGGGCGACCGCCGCCACCCTTGCCGCCCAGAACCTCTGCCGCAGCCCGCGCCAGATCAACGGCTGAAACCCGCGCCGTCAGATCGGCGGTCACACCCACCGCCACCGCCGCCTTGCCGCCGGTATCGGCCACAATCACCGCGATACCGGAACCGACCTGCGCTTTCAGCGCATCGACCAGACCGGGAAGATCCTTTCCGGTCACACCGGAAACCACCTGGGAAACCAGCCTGAACCCATTGATTTCCCGGACTTCTGCACCACCCTTTGCACCGCCGCCCATTGCCACTTCGCGGCGAAGCTGCGCCACCTCGTTCGACAGCGCCTTGCGGTCGTCCAGCAGGCTGCGCACGCGTTCGGCAACCTCTGCCGCCGGGGCTTTCAGCAGGGCGGCGACCTCTGCCAGACGGGCATCCTGCGCACGCAGATGATCCAGCGCCGCCTGCCCGGTCAGCGCC
The DNA here is from genome assembly GCA_051646105.1 of Paracoccaceae bacterium. Lineage (GTDB taxonomy): Bacteria > Pseudomonadota > Alphaproteobacteria > Rhodobacterales > Rhodobacteraceae > JBOFCO01. Next base: position 13,474 of record JBOFCO010000093.1, on the reverse strand, counting down.
TCGATCCGGCGCACGCCAGCGGATGACGCGCTGTCGCCCAACAAGGCAAAGGCCCCGATGGCCCCCAGCCGCGCCACATGCGTGCCCCCGCACAGTTCCAGCGAATAGGTGGCGCTGTCATTACCCTTGCCCGAACCGGCAAGCTGGCCCATCGACACCACGCGCACCTCATCCCCGTATTTCTCGCCGAACAGCGCCTGCGCGCCCAGGCTGCGGGCATCGTCCGGTGTCATGATCCGCGTTTCCACCGTGCCGTTCTGGCGGATAAAACCGTTCACCTCTGCCTCTACCGCTGCCAGTTCCTGCGGGCTGACCGCCTTGGCATGGCTGAAATCGAACCGCAGACGGTCGGGCGCGTTCAGGCTGCCGCGTTGGGCAACATGATTGCCCAAGGTGCGGCGCAAAGCCTCGTTCAGCAGATGCGTTGCCGAATGGCTGGCGCGGATCGCGGTGCGACGGCGATGATCGACCTCCAGTTTGGCGGGTTGGCCCTGTGTGATCGTACCCTCGCGCAGGTCGGCTATATGGATGACTACCCCGGCGGACTTGCGGGTATCGGTCACCTCTGCCGCGCCGGTTTCCGTCCTGATCCAGCCCGTATCACCCACCTGACCGCCGCTTTCCGCGTAAAATGGCGTCTGGTTCACGACAATCTGAACCTTGTCACCCGCCGATACGGCATCGACGCCCGCGCCGGACTGCACCAGCGCCAGCACCTGTCCTTCGGCAGTTTCCGTGTCATAGCCAAGGAATTCGGTTGCGCCGTTCGCTTCGGCCAGATCGAACCAGATCGCCGCGTCGCTGGTTTCGCCCGTGCCCGCCCAGGCGGCGCGGGCCTTGGCCTTCTGTTCGGCCATCGCAGCGTCGAACCCGGCGACATCGACCTCGCGGCCCTTTTCGCGCAGCGCATCCTGCGTCAGGTCAAGCGGAAAGCCGTAAGTGTCGTACAGCCTGAACGCCGCCGCCCCCGGCAATGCCGCGCCCTCGGGGATACGCGCAAGCTCATCATCCAGCAGCCGCAATCCGCGGTCCAGCGTCTGACGGAAACGGGTTTCCTCCAGCATCTGGGTTTCTTCGATCAGCGCCTGCGCTCGGGCCAGTTCGGGATAAGCGCCGCCCATCTGCCGCACCAGCGCAGACACCAGCCGGTGCATGACCGGATCGCCCGCTCCCAGCATATGCGCGTGCCGCATGGCGCGGCGCATGATCCGGCGCAGCACATAGCCGCGCCCCTCGTTCGAGGGCATCACCCCATCGGCGATCAGGAACGAGGTCGACCGCAGATGATCCGCAATGACACGGTGATGAACCTTGCCCGGCCCGTCGGGATCGGTGTTCGTGGCCTGGGCCGAGGCCTCGATCAGGCTGCGCATCAGATCGGTGTCATAATTGTCGTGCTTGCCCTGAAGCAATGCGCCGATCCGTTCCAGCCCCATGCCGGTGTCGATCGACTGCATGTCCAGCGGAACCAGTCGGCCATCGGCGAACTGTTCGTTCTGCATGAAGACGTTGTTCCAGATTTCGATGAACCTGTCGCCGTCCTCGTCCTTCGATCCGGGCGGACCGCCCCAGATATGGTCGCCGTGGTCATAGAAAATTTCCGTGCACGGGCCACAGGGGCCGGTCGGTCCCATCCGCCAGAAATTGTCATCGGAAGCGATGCGGATGATCCTGTCGTCGGACAGACCGGAAACCTTTTTCCAGATCGCCGCCGCCTCGTCATCGGTGTGATAGACAGTGACCAGCAGCCGAGATTTGTCCAGACCGAAATCTTTTGTCAGAAGCTCCCAGGCGAATGCGATGGCCTGATCCTTGAAATAGTCGCCAAAGCTGAAATTTCCCAGCATTTCAAAGAAGGTATGGTGCCGCGCTGTATAGCCCACATTGTCTAGATCATTGTGCTTGCCGCCCGCACGCACGCATTTCTGCGCGGTTGTCGCGCGCTTGTAGTCTCGCGTTTCCACCCCGGTGAAGCAGTTCTTGAACTGCACCATGCCGGAATTGGTGAACATCAGCGTCGGGTCGTTGCGCGGAACCAGCGGGCTGCTGTCGACCTTGCGGTGACCGTTGCGCACGAAGAAATCGAGAAAGGTCGAGCGGATGTCGTTCAGGCTTGCCATTGGTCTTGCGGGCCTCTTGCGGCTGATGCGCCCCCGGAGGGCCGGAGGCAAAAGGGATCGACCCCGTTTAAAGCGATTTCGGAAAAGTGGGAACCGGTTTTCGGATAAATATCGGCCTGTGCAAACTGGCCAAGGGAAAGGCCGGGATGCCCCTGCATCCCGGCCTTTGCAACGGATGTCGCGGATGTCGGAAATCCGCGTCTCAGCTTTCCATCAGATCGTCTTCGCCGCTGGTTTCGGTGGCGGTAAAATCCAGCCCGTGACCGGCGCGGATCTTGTCCTCGATCTGCAGGGCCACGGCGGGGTTGTCCTTCAGGAACTGCTTGGCGTTTTCACGCCCCTGCCCGATGCGTTCGTCACCATAGGAATACCAGGCACCGGATTTTTCAACCACACCGGCCTTGACCCCCAGATCGACCAGTTCCCCGGTCTTGGAGATGCCTTCGCCATACATGATGTCGAATTCCACCTGCTTGAACGGCGGGGAAACCTTGTTCTTTACCACCTTGACGCGGGTCGTGTTGCCCACCACCTCGTCCCGGTCCTTGATCGCACCGATGCGACGTATGTCCAGCCGGACAGAGGCGTAGAATTTCAACGCATTGCCGCCCGTGGTGGTCTCTGGGCTGCCGAACATCACGCCGATCTTCATGCGGATCTGGTTGATGAAGATCACCATGCAGTTGCTGCGCCCGATGGAGGCGGTCAGCTTGCGCATGGCCTGGCTCATCAGGCGGGCCTGGCTGCCCATCTGCATGTCGCCCATGTCGCCTTCGATTTCGGCTTTCGGCACCAGTGCCGCGACCGAGTCGACGACAACAAGGCTGACCGCGCCAGAGCGCACCAGCGTATCGACGATTTCCAGCGCCTGTTCGCCCGTGTCGGGCTGCGAGATCAGCAGTTCATCCAGATCGACGCCCAGCTTCTTGGCATATTGCGGATCAAGCGCGTGTTCGGCATCGACAAAGGCGCAGACACCGCCCTTTTTCTGTTCCTCCGCAACGGCATGAAGGGTCAGCGTCGTCTTGCCCGACGATTCGGGGCCGTAGATTTCGATGATGCGGCCCTTGGGCAGGCCGCCGATACCCAGCGCAATATCAAGGCCGAGCGAACCGGTCGATGTCGCCTCGATCTCCATCGCGGGGCTGTCCGCGCCCAGCTTCATGATCGAGCCTTTGCCGAACTGGCGTTCGATCTGCGCCAGCGCAGAATCCAGCGCCTTTTTCTTGTCCTGGTCCCGCTTGTCGGTCATTTCGATGATATTGCCCTGAGCCATGTTCCTGTCCCTTATTCCACACCGCGTGATGCGCGGCAATTGCTGCCTTTGTTCGCCTCTTGTTCCCATTATATGAGATCAAAAAGAGAACATTTCAAGTCAAATTCGATGCTGTCAGCCTGCGCGTGATAGATTAAAGACTGGTTTACGAAACTGGCCTTGCGTCTTTTTCTGCGGAAGCCAATGGAATGAATGCCGACCACGATGCGCCGGAGCAGCCGGTTTGCGGCGCGGGTCGAAACAGGACAAATCTCAGGGCGGGAACAAGGATTTGACTCTGCCGGGCAAAACAGATTCGCAATCGTCACAAACAGGATGACGGTTTTGGCCGATGGACAGGTCCATCGCAATTGCTGACACGGCGAAAAACCGGAATGGCAGCGGAACGGGAAAAGGGCACAGCGGATGCTGGTATTCCATGAACAGCGGCTTGTGATCCTGGCGGTTCCGAAAACCGCCAGCACCTCGGTCGAGGCTGCGCTTGCCGATCAGGCCTCGATCGTCGTGCGGGAGCCGCCGCTCTGGCGGCATACGACGATGTATCGTTACCGCCGTCAGTTTCAGGCTTTTCTCGAACGCGGCACCGACCTGCGTTTCACCGTGGTCGCGATGATGCGCGAACCGGTTTCCTGGCTGGGCAGCTGGTATCGTTACCGGCAGCGGGATGATGTGGCACATACTGTCCGGTCGACACGGGGGCTCAGTTTCGACGATTTCCTGCGGGGGTATCTGGGGGCACCGCCCGCCGCCTTTGCCGATGTCGGGTCGCAGATGGCCTTTCTTGGCGGCGGGCGCAAACCCGGACCAGACCGCATCTTTGACTATGAGGACATGGTCGGCTTTCTGCGTTTTCTTGAGGAGCGGCTGGAAAGACGGATCGCGCTGCCGCGGCTGAACACATCACCCGACATGACGCTGGAGATATCCCCCGAAATGCGCGCCGCGCTGGGTGCAGCCATTCCAGGCGACTTCGCCCTGTATGAACAGGTCCGTGCCCGCGTCTGAACCGTGTCAGCTGTGGCACCGGCGAGTCGCGGCAAAGGGATGCCGCATGGGCACGGGCAGGATGGGTCATGGGCCGGATGAGCATGGGCCGCGTAAATTTACACCCTGGCGACAGATGCGCCGGCACGCGCGTTCCCACCACATCGCACCTGATCAGGAACAACATCCGCCCCGGTTCAGTGAATTTGCCCCTGCACAGTCGCCGTCAGTTCGCTGAGTGAAAACGGCTTCGGCAGGAACACCGAATTCGGAATCCGGGTCTGGGCATCGGCCAGGCTGTCCTCGGCATAGCCGGACACGAACACGGTGTGCACATTGGGCCGGTCCTTCAACGCCTCGCGCACCCAGGACGGGCCGTCCATGCCCGGCATGATGACATCGGTCACAAAGACGTCGATGGCCAGACCGGGATCGGACAGCATTGCCAGCGCCTCCTCGGCATTCTCGGCCTCATGCACGGTATAGCCGCGCAGGCGCAGGGCACGGGCGGCAAAGGCGCGCACAGGGGCCTCGTCCTCCACCAGCAGCACCACACCCTCCCCCTGACGCGGCACCCGACGCTCGACCTTTGCCTCGGGCTGCGGCTCGGGCTGGGCCTGCAATTCATGTGCCGGAAACCACAGGCTGAAGGTGGTGCCACTGCCCACCACGCTGTCGACAAAGATGAAACCGCCGGTCTGCTTGACGATACCATAGGCGGTGGACAGGCCCAGCCCCGTGCCCTCACCTGTGCGCTTGGTGGTATAGAAGGGTTCGAAAATCTTGTTCAGCCGGTCGGCGGGGATGCCGGTGCCTTCGTCAACAACGCGGACAACCACATATTCGCCGGGCGGTACGGCGGCGCGGTCGCGGCGCAGTTCCTGTGTCAGCACGCGGTTTTCGGTTTCAATGCGGATACCGCCGCCTTGGGGCATCGCATCGCGCGCATTCACCACCAGATTCATAAGAACCTGTTCCAGTTGCCTGCGATCCGCCCGCACCTGTTTCAGCGCCGGATCGTGGCTAAGCGTCAGGAACACCTTTTCGCCCACCAGCCGGTTCAGAAGATGTGTCAGATCGGCCAGTGTGTCGCGCATGTCCAGCAGCTTCGGCTGCAGGTTCTGCTTGCGCGAAAAGGCCAGCAACTGCCCCACAAGACTGGCCGCGCGGTTGGCGTTCTGATGGATCTGCACCAGATCGGAATAATCGCCGTCGCCCTTGTCATGCCGCAGCAGCAGCAGGTCGCAGTGCCCGGAAATCGCGGTCAGCAGGTTGTTGAAATCATGGGCCACACCACCGGCAAGCTGGCCGATGGCCTGCATCTTCTGGCTTTGCACGAACTGCGCTTCCAGCGTCTTCATCTCTGTCGCGTCATGCAGCACGGCGACAAGGCCGGGCCGCCCGCTTTCAACCACCCGTGCCAGCGTCACCTGAAGAAACAGCTCGCGGTCATGACGCGTGGCGCGCAGCACTTCCGGGCGTGGCGGAATCCGACCGGCCAGCGCATCCGCCAGCCATTCGCCCACCGAACGGCCCAGACCCTCGACCAGATCGGACAGCAACGCCCTTTCGGCCGGCTCTTCGCCCAGCAGATCGCGGGCCAGCCGGTTTGCGCGTTCCACCTTTCCATCTGCCGTCATCCGCACCAGCGCGACGGGAATATCCTCGAAATCTGCCGGGGCCTGCGCGCTCGCCGCTGTCAACCCATCTGCGGCTGGCAAAAGGTAAATCTCCCTCCGGCCGCCAGCCCCTTCGATTTCGGCGGCCAGCGCCCGCACCTTGCCGCCCGCGGCAGAGATCAGGTTTTCCTCGCCCGAACGAATCGGCAGGTCGGGAAAGATCCGGTCAATCGTCTTGACCCGGCCGCCGGTCACGCGGCGCATCGCCTCGTTCATGAAAAGGATCGTGCCGGATTTCGAAGCGGTCAGCATCGGCAGGCTCAACCCTTCGGCCCCGCGCCCGCCGGTCGCGCGTTCCGACATATCCTCCAGCCGCCACAGAAAGCGATCGACGGCGATGCCATGAACGGCAAGGCGCACATGGCCGCGCCGTGTCACTACATCCTCACGCGCCGCACCACCACTTGCCGCGCGCAGTTGCAGCCGGTGCAGCACCGCCCCCGGGCTGGCGAAAAGATCACCCAGCGACCGCGTCAAAGCCTGCCCGCCACGCGAGCCGAAGCGTTCAAGCGCGGCACGGTTCTGATGCAGGATTTCCCCCGTAGCGTCGGTGGTAAAACTGGGAGAGGCGTCAAGATCGACAAAGCGGGCGATCTGCACTTCGAACAGCGCGGCGCGGCGCGATTGCCGCCAGCCAAGCACCCTGATGATCAGCGCCATGCTGGCCATGGTCAGCCCGATGGTGCCAAGAATGATCGTGGTCCTGCCGCCGCCTGACTGCCAGGCGGTCAGCGCCAGCACCGCCGCACCCAGGAGCAGCAACCAGCTGCGCGGATAAAGCAGGCGGGCAGTTCGATGGATCGCGTCAGCTGAAAGGGCCGGGCTGGACACCTTCATCCTCCGTTTGATTCGGGCAAACGCATTCGGCACCCGAAACCTTAAGCCGGGCTTAAGGTTCAAAGTTTATCAACTTATTGGCGTTTATTTGGCCGATCGGGCTCGCGTCAAGTGTGCTGCGAAAAAGCCGTCACCACCGTGCGCCGGTGTGAAATTTCTGCACCACACCTGTTGCCAGCCGCCATGCCGGGCCAGAAAGCCCGCGACCTGCGCACCGTTTTCGGCATCGAACAGGGAACAGGTGGCATAGGCAAGCACCCCACCGGGGGCGACCAGCGCAGCCGCCCGGTCAAGGATTTCGCCCTGCAGCGCTACCAGTTGCGCCAGCCGGTCCGGTGTCAGCCGCCATTTTTCCTGTGGCGCGCGTCGCCAAGACCCGCTTCCCGAACAGGGTGCATCCACCAGAACCGCGTCGAATTTTCCCAATCCTTGCAGACGATTGGAAATGCGGATCGCCAACCCTGCCCGGTCTGCACGGGCGGGAATGTCCTGCATCCGCGCGGGATCGACATCATGGGCAGTGAAATCCGCCGCAAGCCGCGCGGCCCCCGCCCGCGCCGCCATGGCCAGCACCTTGCCGCCACCGCCCGCGCAGTAATCCAGCACCCGCGCCCCCGACCGGATCGGCACAGTATCTGCCACCGCCTGCGAGGCCGCATCCTGCAATTCGACCAGCCCGTCGCGATAGCATTCCGACCCGGCGATGCGGCGCGCGCCCGATATCACCTCGACCGCCGAGGGGGACAGGGCATGGGGCCGCCCGGTGATCCCGTCACCAGACAGGCGGGCAAGCGCATCCTCACGTGTCAGGCGGGCCAGATTGACACGCAGAAAGACCGGCGCGCGCGATTGCAGCGCCGTCAGCGTAGCATCGGCATCCGGACCAAGCGCGCCGTCGAAATGCGGCAGCAGCCAATCCGGGCAATCCAGCCTTTCCCCGCGCGTGGCCAAAGCCAGGTCGCGCACCGTGGTTTCAGATTCCGTCAGGGGCGGCGGGGCGTAACCATTGCCATCGAAAATCCCGGCCGGATCAGCGCCCTGAAAACGCAGCATCCCGATCATCAGCGCACGACCGGTGTCGCCCCCCCCCAGCCAGCCAAACGATCGACGGTACCTGAGCGCGTCAAAGACCAGATCGCGGATCGCCTGCCTGTCGCCGGACCCCGCATAGCGATTGGCCCGCGCCCAGTTGGTCAGCGTGCGTTCGGCGGCCTCTCCCGCAAGCGCGCGGTCGAGGATGCCGATGGCCGCGGCAATGCGGGCGGCGGGGGTCACCGGCGATCCGGCTTGCGGCCCTCGGTATGCTTGCGCAGCTTCGAGGGGCCGGTTTTCTTGCGGTCCTTGAACGGGTTCTTGTCGCCCTGATCGCGGAAGGTCAGCCGGATCGGCGTGCCGGGCATGTCGAACGCCTCTCGCAAACCATTCACCAGATAGCGCCGATAGCTTTCCGGCAACTGGTCGGCGTGGGTGCACATGATGACGAAACCCGGCGGGCGGGTCTTGGCCTGTGTGGCATAGCGCAGCTTGATCCGCCGCCCGCCCGGTGCCGGCGGGGGATGCGCCTCGACCATTGCGCCAAGCCACTGGTTCAGCCGCGCCGTTGTCACCCGGCGGTTCCAGACGTCATGCGCCTTCAGGATGGCGGCGTGCAGCCGGTCCAGCCCCTTGCCGGTCTTTGCCGACACCGTCACCAGCGGTGCCCCGCGCAACTGCGGCAGCAGTCGTTCGAAACTTTCGCGCAATTCCTTGATCTTTTCGCTTTTCTCGTCCTCAAGATCCCATTTGTTCGCGGCGACAACCACGGCGCGGCCTTCGGTTTCGGCGAAATCGGCGATGCGCAAATCCTGCTGTTCAAAGGGGATTTCCACGTCGAGCAACACGACCACGACCTCGGCAAAGCGCACGGCGCGCAGCCCGTCGGCTACGGACAGCTTTTCCAGCTTGTCGGTCACTTTCGCCTTCTTGCGCATTCCGGCGGTGTCGAAGATGCGGAAGGGCACACCCATCCACTCTGCCGCGACCGAGATCGCATCGCGGGTGATCCCCGCCTCTGGTCCGGTCAGCAGGCGGTCCTCGCCGATGATCTTGTTGATCAGCGTGGATTTCCCGGCATTCGGGCGGCCGATCACGGCGATCTGCAGGGGTTTTTCCGGGGTTGGCGCGGGTGTCGCTTCCTCGCCCTCTTCCCCGGTCACATCTACATCGGTCAGCGGCGCATCGGCGGCGGCGCGTTCGGCGAAGGCATCGGCAAGTGGCATCAGCGCGGAATAAAGATCGTCCATCCCCTCGCCATGTTCGGCAGAGATACGCAGCGGCTCCCCCAGACCAAGGGCATAGGCCTCCAGCGCGCCGCCCTCGCCCGCGCGGCCCTCTGCCTTGTTGGCGGCAAGGATCACATGGGCGTTCTTGCGCCGCAGGATTTCGGCAAACACCTCATCCGTGGCCGTCACCCCCTGCCGCGCGTCTATAACGAACAGGCAGACATCGGCCATTTCCACGGCCCGTTCGGTCAGCCGCCGCATGCGGCCTTGAAGGCTGTCGTCGGTCACATCCTCAAGACCCGCGCTGTCTATGACGGTAAAGCGCAGATCGCCCAACCGCGCCTCGCCCTCGCGCAGGTCGCGGGTCACGCCGGGCTGGTCATCGACCAGCGCCAGCTTCCTGCCGACCAGCCGGTTGAACAGCGTCGACTTGCCGACATTGGGCCTGCCGACGATGGCAAGGGTGAAACTCATCTGGCCAAACTCGCTTTGGGCTATGATAGCGCGAAGCGCGGGCTTTACACCCGCCGGGCGTCAGCGGAAAGCGTGAAGTTGGCCATTGCCGCCGATGACATACATCACCCCGCCCGCGACCGCCGGATTGCCCGCCGCGCCACCCGGCACCTCGACCGTGCCCAGAGGTGCGCCCGATGCCGGGTCAAGACTGCGGATCAGCCCGTCAGACGAGGCAACGACCAGCCGCCCCCCGGCCAGAACCGGGCCGTAATGCGCGGTGATGCGGGCACGACGCTTTTCGCGGGCATCGGTGTAATAGGGCAGATCCACCGCCCAGACCTTTTCCCCGCTGGCGGCATCCAGCCGTGTCAGGCGGTTTTCGTCGTTGACAAAGAACAGATCGCCCCCGGCGGCCCAGACGGGGCCGGTCGCGCCCTCATCCGCAGACCACAGACGTTCGCCGGTTTCGGGGTGGAACGCCGCAACGCGGCCAGTGGCATTGCCCACGACAATCGCCCCGCCCAGCACCACCGGATCGGCGCTGATGTCGGTATATCCCGTCCAGCCGCGCGCCAGCCGCTTGCCCGCCACGCCCGCCGACCAGACCTTTGTTCCCTCGCCCCTGTCGGCGGAAACGAGCTCACCCGAGGACAACGGGAACAGCACGCGCGGCCCGTCGACTGCCGGGCCGGCGCTGCCCTGCGCGCCCGAATTCGACGCTGCCCCCGTCACCGACCAGCTTTGCTTGCCGGTGGCGGCATCCAGCGCCCAGCCGGTCGCATTACGCGCCGCCACATAGACCGTGCCATCGGCGAATGTCGGCGCCCCCGCGATCGGCGCATCCAGCCGCACCGACCACAGCACCGACCCCGATGCCGCATCCAGCGCGGAAACCTCGCCATACCCGGTCGTGGTGTAAAGCCGTCCGGCACCATAGGCCAAACCGCCGCCGTTGGCGCCGCCCTGTTCCCCGCCGGGCGTCATATCGCGCTGCCAGGCCAACCCGCCGCCGGTCGTCACCGCGCTGACGGTTTGGGCCGCATCCATGACAAAGACCAACCCGCCGCCGACAATAGGATCGGTGGCGATCCGGGCGCGGCGCGATGACCCCGCACCGATATCGGCAGACCATATCCGTTGCAGACCGGCACCCAGTGCCGGATGACCGATCCGGTGCGTGGCCGATCCGTTCCGATGCGTCCATTCGGCATTGGCCTGTGCGGCCCCGGCGGCAACCGGCGCACTGCGGTTTTCAGGATCGACCGTGGGTGTGAAATCGCTTTCGCCCTCAGCCCCCGGTTCCGGCGCAAACAGCGCGTCACGGGTCGACAGGCGTTCGCCCTGAAGGATCACCTCGTTGTCGCCACAGGCCACAAGCGCGCCGGTCAAGGCCAGAAGTCCCAGTTTTCGGATCACGGCGACACCCCCTCGTGCCTTGGGTTCCTGAACCCGTTCATTTTTGGCCTGTTCGTGCCGTGCCCTGCCCTCAGGCCGCGTCCAGCGTTCCACCCAGCGCCACAATCATCTGCGAAACGCGCTGGCGCAAGCCCGCAGTCATCTGCGCCTCGTCCAGCAGCGCCTTGAACAGGGCCAGCGCCCCGGCGCGATCCCCCTGCTCGACCAGCGCCAGCGCCTGCTGTTCCATCGCAAGCGCGCGGTAGGGCGCACCGGGCTGCGCCAGTTCCGACAGGGCCGCGTCACGGTCAGCGGCAGGCATGTCGGCACCGGCCAGCATGACACGTTTCAGCTTTGCAAGCTGCGTATAGGCCGGGCCAGCATCGGCCCTGCCCGCGATCTCATCCAGCAGCTTCAGCGCGGCGGCGGTATCCCCCGCCTGCGCGGCGGCGTCTGCGGCCAGGAAATCGGCAATGGCAGCGCGCGGCGTATCCTCGCCCAAGGCTGCCAGCGCAGCCGCACGCGCTGCGGGATCCTCGGCCTCCAGTGCTGCTGTCAGACCGTCGCCAAAAGCCTGCGCATCGGCGGCCGCCTGCGCCTTGCGATATTCGTTCCAGGCAGCGCCGCCCACGATCAGCATCACGGCCAGAATGCCGATCCAGCCATATTTGCGCATCAGCGCGAACAGCTTGTCGCGGCGGACCTCTTCGGTCACCTCATGGATGAAACTGTCGCTTTCGCTCAATCTGGCCTCCGCGCCTGCCCGACCTGTTCCGGACGGGTCCGGCCCTTCCTACACGCAAGGCCGCGCGCTTGCCAAGCCCCGCTCCCGGACTGTGAATAAGCATCAGGCCGCCTGCGCCGCGTCTTCCTCCTCGGCGATCTGGTGTGCCCACATTTCCGCATACCGACCGCCAGCAGCAATCAGGCTTTCATGGCGACCACGCTCCACCACCCGGCCTGCTTCCAGCACCACGATTTCATCCGCATCCGCGATTGTCGAAAGACGATGGGCAATAGTGATGACGGTGCGGCCCTGCCCCATTTCACGCAAAGATTCCTGAATGTCCCGCTCCGTCCCCGTGTCCAGCGCCGAGGTCGCCTCGTCCAGCAGCAGGATCGGCGGGTTTTTCAGCAGCGTCCGCGCGATGCCGACACGCTGCTTTTCACCGCCAGACAGCTTCAGCCCACGCTCACCTACTTTCGTCTCGTAACCCTCTGGCAGGGTCGTCACGAAATCATGGATATGCGCGGCCCTCGCCGCCGCTTCCACCTCTGCCTTGCCTGCGCCGGGGCGGCCATAGGCGATGTTGTAATAGATCGTGTCGTTGAACAGCACCGTGTCCTGCGGCACCACACCGATGGACGCGCGCAGGCTGCCCTGCGTCACGCCACGAATATCCTGCCCGTCAATACGGATCGCGCCGCCCGTCACCTCATAGAACCGGAACAGCAACCGCGCGATGGTGGATTTTCCCGAACCTGACGGACCCACGATGGCGGTGCGGCTGCCTGCAGGAACGGTCAGGCTGATACCTTTCAGGATCGGGCGTTCGGGATCATAGGCGAAATGCACATCATCCAGTTGCACCGTCCCCCCCGCCACGACCAGCGGCACGGCATCCGGCGCATCGATGATTTCGGCAGGCTGGTCCAGCAGATCGAACATTTCACCCATGTCGACAAGGGCCTGACGGATTTCGCGATAGACCGTGCCAAGGAAGCCGAGCGGCAGTGTGATCTGCATCATGTAGGCGTTGACCATGACGAAATCGCCGACGGTCAGCACCCCGGCCTGAACGCCCATCGCCGCCATGACCATGACGACAACCAGCCCTGCCGTGATGATCAGTGACTGGCCGAAATTCAGGAAGGACAGCGAATAGCCGGTCTTGACTGCCGCGGTCTCATACCCCCGCATGGCGCTGTCGTAGCGGCTGGCCTCCATCCCCTCGGCGTTGAAATATTTTACGGTTTCATAGTTCAGCAGGCTGTCGATGGCCTTCTGGTTGGCATCGGTATCCTGTGCATTCATCTGGCGTCGGATCTGCACCCGCCATTCGGTCACGCGAAAGGTAAAGGTCACGTACAGGACGATGGTCACCACGGTCGCGGCGGCATAGGCCCAGCCGAACCAGAAGAAAAAGACCAGCGTGACCAGAAGCAGTTCCAGAAACAGCGGACCGATGGAAAACAGCATGAAGCGCAGCAGGAATTCCACGCCCTTCACACCGCGCTCCACGATACGGCTTAGCCCGCCTGTCTTGCGTGTGATGTGATAGCGCAACGACAGGCGGTGGATATGGGTGAAGGTTTCCAGCGCAAGCTGTCTGAGCGCCCGCTGACCCACACGCACAAAGAACACATCGCGCAGTTCCGACAGGCCCACGTTCCACAGCCGCGCAAGGCCATAGGCCACGGTCAGTCCGACCGCCCCCAGCCCCAGCAGCGCGCCGGGATCGGCGG
>JBOFCO010000156.1:0-9708 GCA_051646105.1 Paracoccaceae bacterium | reverse complement strand
CGAACCCCGCGCGGTGCGGCAGGTGGAACTGACTGCGGTAATCCTGATGCTGGTCGCCTCCGGCCGCGGGGTATCGGTGCTGCCCGACTGGGTGCTGCGCGAGGTGAAATACCAGCCGGATTACATCACAAGGCCGGTGACGGAAGCGGGGCTGGTGAAACGGCTGTATGCGGCAACACGGGAGGAGGATACCGCGCTGCCGTTCATGGCGCATTTCCTGCGGCTGGCGAGGACGGAGCCGGTGAAGTTGCAGAGGCGGTGAGGGGGGCAGTTTTCTTGAACGATATCAATATACTGATAAGACCAACACGAAAGCACTTCTTATGCTTTCACAACAACTCCTGAGTTATCAAAGTATATACGCTAAAAACAAAAATAAGACTGATACTAATAGTCCAACTAACGTACTATTCAGTGAAAAGTACTTTCCGATGTACTCACTAGAGTGCCATTCCATCAATTTTCTTAGATAATTTTTATTTGACATTGATAAACACTCATTCTTTTACGCTAGCAAATACGGCCAACCCAGCGTTTCTTGAACAGTATCACAATCGTCGGGATTCACCCACCCTACCTATCCTCTCCCCTGCCCCGACTTGATCTGGAGCCTCTGGGCTTGCTCGCAACAGGTCGAGGCCCCGGATCAAATCCGGGGCGGCAGGGGGTGACGACCACCCCCCTCACACCGCCAGACTCAGCCCGCCCTTGGCCGCAGAAGCCTCGGCCTGATCCAGCAGGTGTTGCAGCACCGCGCCGCGGGTGAAGTCGGGGTCGGACGGTCCCGTTCCCCGGATCGCGGCGATGAAGCGGTCGTAGACTTTTGGCACGTCGTCGGTTTTCACCTCCACCCACTCCGGCGTGTGGATGTCATCCCCCAGGCTGGCGTTCAGGCGGCTGATGCCCTTTTCGAACAGCACCTCCAGCCCGCCGGTGTCGCCATACAGCCGCAGGCGCAGGTCGTTGTGGTGGCCGGTGGCAAAGCGGGTAGCGCCGACGGTGCCCAGCGCGCCGTTTTCCAGCACCACCTGCATGGTGGCGCTGTCGTTGGCGTCCAGAACATAGTCACCGATCCTGCCGCCGGGGGCTTTGTCGAAGGTCACCAGACGGCACGAAATCTCTCGCGCCTCCTGCCCGGCGATGAAGGTGGCGAAGTCAAGGATATGGATGCCGACATCGCCCAGCACGCCCTTTGATCCGTGCTTGGTCGAAAGCCGCCACAGCCATTGCGGTTCGGTCTTCCAGTCGCCCCATGCGGCCTGCGTCAGCCAGCTTTGCAGATAGGACGCCTCGAAATGACGGACGTGGCCGATGGCCCCCTCGCGCACCATCAGTGCGGCCTTTTGCAGGGAAGGCACGTTGCGGTAGGTCAGGTTGACCATGTTGACCACCCCGGCACGCGCCGCTGCTTCCGCCATTTCCAGCGCGTGGGCGGCGTTGGTGGCCAGCGGCTTTTCGCACAGCACATGCTTTCCGGCAGCAAGGAAGGGCATGGTCGTGGGGTAATGCGCGGCATCGGGGGTGACATTCGTCACCGCGTCGAACTGGCCCCATTTCAGCGCCTCATCGACCGAGACGAAGCGGTTCGCGATGCCGAAACGGTCGCAGAAGGCGGCAAGCTGTTCGGGGCGGGTGTCGATGCCCGCCACAAGGCTGACACCGGGGATGGCCGCGAAGCATTCGGCATGGTTTGCCGCCATGCCGCCGGTGCCAAGGATAAGGATGCGGACGGGTTTAGCCATGGCGCTCACCTGTATCCCGCTTCGCCGTCATGGTGCAGACGGGGGCCACGCTCCTCGATCTTTTCCAGCGCCTGTGTGACCGGGGTATTGGGCGCGTCGCTCGGGTTGGCGATGCGGGCGGCGGGATTATGGGCCCATTTCACCGCGTTCAGGATCACGCGCTGCACATTGGCATCGTGATAGGTCGGATAGGTTTCATGGCCGGGGCGGAAATAGAACACACTGCCCGCGCCGCGTTTGTAGGTCAGGCCGGAACGGAACACCTCCCCCCCCGCGAACCATGAAATGAATACGGTATCCATCGGCTCCGGCACACCGAAGGGCTCGCCATACATTTCCTCGTATTCCAGTTCGAAATGATCGGGCAGACCGGCGGCGATGGGGTGGTTGCGGGACGTGACCCAAAGCCGCTCGCGCTCCCCCGCCTCGCGCCAGGACAGGTTGCAGGGCGTGCCCATCAGCCGTTTGAACGGTTTCGAGAAATGGGCGGAATGGAGGAAAATCATACCCATGCCGGACCAGACGGCTTCGGCGACGCGTTCCACCACATCATCCTGCACATCACCATGCGCGGCATGCCCCCACCAGATCAGCACATCGGTATTGGCCAGTTTTTCCGCCGTCAGCCCGTGTTCCTCGTCCTGAAGGGTCACGGTGGTGGCGGTGATGCCCTTGTCGCGGTTCAGCGCCTCGGCAATCGTGCCATGCATGGTTTTCGGATAGATGCCCGAGACGACCTTGTTT
Organism: Paracoccaceae bacterium; assembly: GCA_051646105.1. Lineage (GTDB taxonomy): Bacteria > Pseudomonadota > Alphaproteobacteria > Rhodobacterales > Rhodobacteraceae > JBOFCO01. The sequence goes on along the minus strand of JBOFCO010000156.1, from coordinate 7,222 downwards.
TTCTGTTCGTGGACATTCTCGCCAAAGATCGTGGTGCGGATGGTCATGGGAAAGCTCCTTTCGGGCCCGCCGCCTGCTGGCGACGGGCAGGTTCTGGAAGGGGAGAGGGCGTCAGCGGATCGGTGCGCCCGACGCGTCAAAGCGATGCAGCTGGCCGGGCAGGGGCGACAACCCGACCTTTGTGCCAAGGGGCACGGTCAGCTTGCCGGATTGCCGCACGATCATCGGTTCGTCCGATCCAACCTCGACAAACAGGTAGTTGTCCGAACCGAGATCCTCGGCATGGACGACGTCGCCCTGCCACATGGGACGGGCGTCGTCGATCTGGATATGTTCGGAGCGGATGCCAAGGGTGTGGCAGTTGTGATCGGCGGCCAGCTTGCCGGTCAGGAAATTCATCTTGGGGCTGCCGATGAAGCCCGCCACAAAGATGGAGTTCGGCTTTTCGTAAAGCTCCGCCGGGGTGCCGACCTGCATCAGCTTGCCGTCGCGCAGGACGGCGATCCTGTCAGCCAGCGTCATCGCTTCGACCTGGTCATGGGTCACGTAGATCATCGTGACGTTTTCCATGGAATGATGCAGCTTGGCGATTTCCAGACGGGTCTGCACACGCAATGCGGCGTCAAGGTTCGACAGGGGTTCGTCGAACAGGAAGACACGCGGATCGCGGACGATCGCCCGGCCGATGGCAACGCGCTGGCGCTGGCCGCCTGACAGTTCCTTGGGCAGACGGTCCAGCAGATGATCGATTTGCAGCAGCTTTGCTGCCTCCATCACCCGTTTGCGGATGTCGTCCTCACCCGCCTGTGCCAGCTTCATGCCGAAGGCCATGTTGTCATAGACCTTCATATGCGGGTACAGCGCATAGCTCTGGAAAACCATGGCGATGCCACGCTTGGACGGCACAAGGTTGTTCACCCTTTCCCCGTCAAAGGTCATGTCGCCGCTGGTGATCTGTTCAAGGCCGGAAATCAGGCGCAGCAGGGTGGATTTGCCGCAGCCGGAGGGCCCGACAAACACCATGAACTCACCCTTGTTGATGGTCAGGTCCACGCCCTTGATGACATCGACGGCGCCATAGGATTTCTTGACGTTCTTCAGTTCGATCTTTGCCATGATTTCAACCCTTCACGCCGCCGGCGGTCAGACCCGCCACGATCTTGCGTTGGAAAATGAGGACGAGCACGATAAGCGGCACCGTCACGATGATCGAGGCCGCCATGATCGGACCCCAGGGGATTTCCTGTTGCGATGCGCCCGACAGCAGCGCGATGGCCACCGGCACCGTCCGCGTCGTTTCCGAACTGGTGAAGGTCAGCGCGAACAGGAATTCGTTCCAGGCCCCGATAAAGGCGAGCAGTCCGGTGGTGACCAGTGCTGGCCACAGCAGCGGCATGAAGACCTTGCTGATGATGACCCAGGGTGTTGCACCGTCGACGATGGCGGCCTCTTCGATTTCCATCGGCAGGTCGCGCATGAAGGTGGTCAGAACCCAGACCGTAAAGGGCAGGGTAAAGATCACATAAGACAGGATCATCGCCCAGGGAGTGTTGAAGATACCAAGGAAGCGCACCAGTTCGAACAGGCCGGCCAGCACGGCGATCTGCGGGAACATCGACACCGCAAGGATTGTCATCAGCAGCAGGCCGCGCCCCCGGAACCGCACCCGTGCCAGCGCATAGGCCGCCGTCACCGCCAGAAACAATGCGAACAGCACCGTGGTCGAGGCGATGAAGACAGAGTTCAGAAGGTTTCGCGGGAAGGTGCCATTGGTCAGCACTGCCTTGTAGTTCGAAAGATCGAAGCTTTTCGGAATGTAGTTGACCTTGAACAGTTCCGTGCCGGTCGCAAAGCTTGTGACAAGCGCGTAGTAGAACGGAAATACCGAAAAGACGACGATAACCACAACCAGAGCGTAGAAGGCGACGGTTTTCACAATATCCATGGCGGTCATCACTTGCCCCCCCCGGAAAGATCCACCTTGCCCAGCCAGATATAGAGCGACACGAAGATCGCGATGATCGCGAACAGCAGCGTCGATTGCGCCGAGCCATAGGCGAATTTGTCGAAGTCGATCATGTTCTCGCGGCTGATGACCGACATGGTTTTCGTGGCCGCCGAGTTTGGCGTCAGCACATAGACCAGATCAAAGATGCGCAGCGCGTCGAGCATGCGGAAGATGACAGCGACCATCAGCGCCGGGCGAACCAGCGGCAGCGTGACCCTGAAGAACACCTTGACCGGATGGATGCCATCGACCTTGGCGGCTTCGTAGATGTCGCGGGGGATCATCTGAAGCCCGGCAAGACAGAGCAGCGCCATGAAGGGCGTGGTTTTCCAGATATCGACGATCAGCACGGCCAGCATCGCCGTGTCGGTGCTGGCGGTCCAGGCGATCTTTTGATCGATGAGACCGAGTTTGAGGAATACATCGTTGATGATCCCGAACTGGTCGTTCAGCATCCAGGCCCACATCTTTGCGGAAACGATGGTCGGGATCGCCCAGGGGATCAGGATAGCGGCGCGCACAAGCCCGCGGCCCTTGAACTCGGCGTTCAGCACCAGCGCCACAATCAGCCCCAGCACGGTTTCGAAGGCCACTGAAACAAAGGCGAAGCGCACCGTGTTCCATACGGCGTTCCACCACGCCGGATCGACCAGTGTTCCGCGCCAGATCGTGCGGCCCGATTCCAGGGTACGCCAGGACAGGTAATTGTCGATGCCGATCCACTCGCCGCCATAAAGATCGTTCAGCGTCGTGTTGGTGAACGAAAAGTAAATCGTTCGGAACAGCGGCCAGGCTGCGACGCAGAAAAGCGCCAGAAGCATCGGGGCCAGAAACCAGAAGGCGGCGCGGGCGCGCTGCTGTTGCAGACTGCGGCCCTCGTTCACATAGGTCGTGCCGGATTGTGACATGGAAGTCCCCCATTTCATCGTCGCACGTTTGCGCGGACGGATTTAGCGGGAAGCGGGCATTCTCACGCCCGCTTCCCCTTCATGCCCGGGAGGACGGGCTTACCAGGCGGAGCCTTTCAGCTCTTCCAGATCGGCTTGCAGCAGTTCCAGATTTTCGGCGGCAGAGCCGTTGCCGGAAAGCGTGGCATGAACTGCCGACCAGAACTTGGCCGAAACTTCGTTGTATTTGCCCAGTGTCGGGGCCGACGGCCGCGGAACCGCGTTCAGGAACACCTCTTTCCACTGCGGGATGATCGGCTGTGCGGCAGCGATGTCGGCGTCGTCATACAGCGCCTGGATCGTGGGCAGGTTCGATTCGTTGATCGCACGCTGCTTCTGCGCCTCTGGCCCTGCCAGATACAGTGCAAGGCTGATCGCCGCTTCCTGCTTGGTCGAGTATTTCGACACGGCCACGTTCCAGCCGCCAAGCGTTGCGGCCGAGGTGGTATCACCACCGGCGGTCGGCAGGGTGGTGACAGCGAACAGGCCTTTCACGGCCGAGTCATCGCCATTGCCCAGACCATAGGCATAGGGCCAGTTGCGCATGAAAGCGGCATTGCCGGTCTGCCAGACACCGCGGGCTTCTTCTTCCTGATAGGCCAGAACGCCTTCGGGAGAGATGGTGCCAACCCAGGACTTCGCCTGTTCCAGCGCCTTGACGGCATTGTCGTTGAAGATCGAGACACTGCCATCGGCTTCGACGATCTGGCCGCCGCCGTGCGACTTGACCCATTCCAGCGCATCGCAGGTCAGGCCTTCATAAGCGTTGCCTTGCCAGACGAAGCCCCAGAAATCGCCTTTGCCGTCGGCACGCTCGCCGTCCTGAATCTTCTGGGCGGCGACGGTCAGTTCTTCCCAGGTTTTCGGAACTTCAACGCCATACTTTTCCAGCAGGTCCTTGCGGTAATACAGTGCGGGTGCATCGGTAAAGATCGGCAGGGCGACAAGCTTGCCGTTCACGGTCTGCGATTCAATGATCGACGGGAAGTGCGTCGGTGCCAGATCCTTGGCGGCTTCGGTCAGGTCGACGAAGTGATCGGCAAGCTGCGGCGCCCAGATCACGTCAGTCTGGTAGAGGTCGATGTCAGCCGAACCTGCGGCCAGCCACAACCGATACTGACCGAATTGGTCCGACGTGGATGCCGGCATCGGAACCATGGTCACCTTGTGGCCGGTGGCTTCCTCCCACGGCTTCACCAGCGCGCCGAAGTTTTCTACTGCGGCACCTACGGCGCCAGAGACGTAGAAAAGTTCATCCGCCATGGCCATAGGCGCAGAAAAGGTCGCTGCGATTGCAGCAACAGCGACCGAGCGAAATGCCCGGCTCTTCAGAGTAGTGGTCATTGCTTTCCTCCCAAGAAAACATCGGCACTGCGGTGCCGTCATTTAGACCTTCTCAAAACGCCCGAACCCTTATCCGAAACGTTTCGGAAAACCTACCACGCTTCCTGTGTCTGTCAACGATTCTGTCACAAAGGGCGGAGGATGCGGCGCGCCAGCAGATGCGAAGGATTCTGGGAAGGGGCAGGAACGGTCAGGGTGCCGAAGCGACAGAGTTTCGCACAATGAACTCATAAGGACCGACAAGCTGTAATTCCGAACGGGAGCGCCCCTCTACAGCGCCAGCGAGGAAATCGGCCAGGGGTTTCCAGCTGTCTCGCAGCGGTGCCTTGGTCACGGTCAGTGCCGGAAAGAAGGCCGATGCGCGCAGATGTGGCAGATGGTCGTCATGCGCAACGACCGATATGGCCGAAGGGATCGGCAGTCGCAGCGAATCCAGCGCCTCATAGACCCCTTTGGCGATCCTTACGTTGGAGCAGATGATGGCGGTCGGGCGCGTAGCAGCATCGGCGCAAAGCTGAATCGTGGAAATCAGACCATGTGCCTCGTCCATAATGCCGTAGTGGCAATAGGCGGGGTTTTCAGTGACCCCTACCTCTGCCAAGGCGCGCAGATAACCGCGGTGGCGGGCAGAGACATAGGTGCGCCCGTGCATCCCCGTGATCATGGCAATGCGCCTGTGACCTTGCTTGGTCAGATGTTGGGTCAGGGCATAGCCGATGCCTTCGTTGTCGATGTCGAAGAAAGGGTAATCCGCTTGGGGATAGGTTCGGCCATGCAGGACAAAGGGGACATTCCCCGCCTGAAGAAACTCGATACGCGGATCGGCGTCAAAGGGATCGATCAGCACAAAGCCGTCCAGCGCGCCTGTACCGATCAGCTTGCGATAAACCTGCAGAACGGGCTCGCTTTCCTGCATCATGTGCAGGACAAACTGCATTCCCCTTCCGGAAAACTGTGTCGACAGCCCGGCGATGGTTTCCAGGAATAGCCCGTCGGCACCCCGGTCCATCGTTTGCGGCACAACAAGCCCAACCATATCCGACCGTCCGGATACCAGTTTGCGCGCTGACAGGTTGGGTTGGTAGTGCAGGGCCTGCGCCGTGGCCTTCACCCTTTCACGGGTTTCCTCGTTTACGTCGGAATGGTCGTTCAATGCCCTGCTGACCTGAGTAATCGACAGGTCCAGGTGGCGGGCGATGTCCTTCAGCGTGGCCAAGGCGGCGTTCCTGATCCTTGCGCAATCGGTTGCGGCGCAGATTGCACGATATGCCTTGCCTTCGGCAATCCGAAACATTTCGGATGGTGACATCGCCGTGGTGGTGCGCCCATCCCGCGATCCGGTCTTTCCATCCGATCCCCGGCCAAGTATAGCCACGCCCTGACCGATGAGGAGCCCGCGATGCAAGGCAGCGCCAACCTGAACCTGATGATAAAAGCCGCCCGCAAGGCGGCGCGTGCGCTGGTCAAGGATTTCCGCGAGGTGGAGAACCTTCAGGTTTCGCTGAAGGGTGCCGGGGATTTCGTGACCAAGGCTGACCGCGAGGCTGAGCGGATCATCAAGGAAGAGCTGCGCGGCGGGCGGCCTTCCTATGGCTGGCTGGGAGAGGAGACCGGCGAGGAGGCGGGCGAGGACCCGACCCGGCGCTGGATTGTCGATCCGCTGGATGGCACCACGAACTTTCTGCATGGGCTGCCGCACTGGGCGATTTCCATTGCGCTGGAACACAAGGGGGAAATCGTTTCTGGTCTGGTGTTCGACGCGGCCAAGGACGAAATGTATTTCGCCGAAAAAGGCATGGGCGCCTGGATGAACGACACACGTCTGCGTGTTTCAGGCCGCAAGGTTCTGGCAGAGTCGGTCTTCGCAACCAGCGTGCCGCCTTCGGGGCAGGGGACATTGCCCGCGACTTTGCAGGATTTCGCGCGGCTGCTACCGGCCTGCGCCGGGGTACGGTCCTGGGGCAGCGCGGCGCTTGATCTGGCTTATGTCGCAGCCGGGCGGTTCGACGGTTTCTGGGAGCGGCGGCTGAAGCCTTGGGACATGGCGGCCGGACTGATCCTTGTGCGTGAGGCAGGCGGATTTATCGGGCCTGTGCGCGACGGGGGGCACCCGATGGAGGATGGTCACCTGATTGCGTCCAACGCCGAGATCTTTGCGACTTTTACCAATCTGATCCGCAACGCCTGACGGTCCGCGTCGGGGAGTCAGCGCCCGCGCGGCACGACGGGGATGCTCGTGCGGCGATAGTGCGTTTCCTCATGCGGGGGATGTCCTTCGTTGCGCTGCCAAAAGGCGGTTGCGCCCCGCCGCATCCAGATAGGTACGGTCATCAGCAAACCTGCAACGAAACCACCCGCATGCGCCCAGTAGGCAACGCCACCGGTGCTGGCATCCATTCCGACGCCACTGAATATCTGCAATCCGAACCACAGGGCCAGCATGATCCAGGCCGGTACCGGGATGATGCGGAAGATCACGATGAAGATGAACAGCACATCGACCCGCGCCTTCGGAAACAGCAGCAGGTAGCCCCCCATCACCGCCGCGATGGCACCCGAGGCCCCGACCGTGGGAATGGGCGATGCAGGATCGGCAAGAACATGTGTGGCCGCCGCCGCAAGCCCGCCCAGCAAATAGAACAGCAGAAAGCCTACATGGCCCATCTCGTCTTCCATGTTGTCGCCGAAGATCCACAGGAACAGCATGTTGCCGCCAAGATGTGCCCATCCGCCATGCAGGAACATCGAGCTTAGCACCGAATGCAGGTCCTGGCCCTGCGTGACCTCGGCCGGGATCATGGCCCAGTCGTCGTAAAAGGCCCGCAGCATCACCTCTGTCTCGGACTGGGCGAGCGTATAGAAAAAGACCAGCACATTCAGGGCGATCAGCACATAGGTGATGATCGGAGTGCGGCGCGACGGG
>JBOFCO010000180.1:0-34022 GCA_051646105.1 Paracoccaceae bacterium | reverse complement strand
TGTGGTCGGGAATATCACTCATCTCAAACATACCAAACCCTTATGCCCCCCTCACAACCCCAACATCTTCCTCAACCCCGCATTGGCCCGCGTCTGCCAGCCCTTGCCGTCGGCTTTCAGCCGGTCCACCACATCCCGGTCCAGATAGATCGTCACTCGCTGTTTGCGGTCGGCCTCGTCCAGCGGCGGGCGGCCTTGGCGGATGATGCGGGCGAGGTCGGGGAAGGCGTCTATCGGCTTGGCGCGGGCGAAATCCGCTTCCGTCCACTCGGGGTTTTCATGATCGGGTGTGTCGGCCTTCAGCGTCTTTCCCATCGCTTTTGCTCCCTTGCATTTGCCTTGCGCAGGCTGACGATCCGCAGGCGGTCGCCCCGTGGTGTGACCACGGCCATATGCAGGCGGCCGTCGATCATGCCCGTGACCCTAAGGCGCACCTCGCCATAGTCTGCACGGTCATCCGGCACGATAACCGCCGTCGCCCAGTCGAGCCGCGCCACGCTGGCGAAATCGATGCCGCGCAGGGCGAGTGTTGCAGCGCGCTTTCGTTCGTCCCACTCGAACATTTAATATACATATATTAAATCGGGCGGCAACCCCTCAAACATCCAGCTCCTCCACAAACCTCGCGTTCTCGCTGATATACTGGAAGCGCAGTTCCGGCTTTTTCCCCATCAGCCGTTCGACCAGATCGCCGGTTTCGCCGGGGGCGTCGTCGTCGATGACCACGCGGATCAGCTTGCGGGTGGCGGGGTTCATCGTGGTGTCTTTCAGGTCGACGGCGTCCATCTCTCCCAGCCCCTTGAAGCGCTGCACGTCGATCTTACCCTTGCCGCCAAGGCCCTTGGCCAGCCATTCCTCTTTCTCGGCATCGTCGGCGACATACATGCGCTTTGCCCCCTGCGTCAGCCGGTACAGCGGCGGGCAGGCCAGATACAGGTGGCCCTTGTCGATCAGCGGCCGCATCTGGGTAAAGAAGAACGTCATCAGCAGCGATGCGATATGCGCGCCGTCGACATCGGCATCGGTCATGATAATGATCTTTTCATAGCGCAGGTCATCGACCTTGAACCTTGTGCCCATGCCCACGCCCAACGCCTCGCAGATGTCCCTGATTTCGGCGTTTTCGTTCAGCTTGGCGGAAGCCGCACCCAGCACGTTCAGGATCTTGCCTTTGAGCGGCAGCAGCGCCTGCGTCTCGCGGCTGCGGGCGCCCTTGGCCGACCCGCCGGCGCTGTCGCCTTCGACGATGAACATCTCTGTCCCCTCGCGGTTCTTCGCGGTGCAGTCGACCAGCTTGCCGGGCAGGCGCAGCTTTTTCGTGGCCGACTTGCGCTGTGTTTCCTTTTCCGCCCGGCGGCGCAGGCGCTCTTCGGCGCGCAGCACCAGGAAATCCAGAATCGCGCCCGCCGATTTCGTATCCGCTGCCAGCCAGTTGTCGAAATGGTCACGCACCGCGCCCTCGACGTATTTCGCGGCTTCCTCGGTGGCCAGACGGTCCTTGGTCTGGCCCACGAACTGCGGTTCGCGGATGAACACGGAAATCAGCGCGCAGCCGCCTGCCAGCATGTCCTCGCGCGTGATCTGTTCGGCCTTGCGGTTCCTGACCAGCTCCCCATAGGCGCGGATGCCTTTCAGGATCGCCGCCCAGAAGCCGGATTCATGGGTGCCGCCCTCTGGCGTCGGCACCGTGTTGCAGTAGGACTGGATGAAGCCGTCGCGCGACGGCGTCCAGTTGATCGCCCATTCCACCGATCCGGGCACGCCGTATTTTTCGGTAAATTCCACCTTTCCGGCAAAGGGCCGGTCGGCATAGGTGCTGGCCTTTTCAAGCTGATCGCTCAGATAATCCGCCAGACCGCCGGGGAAATGGAAAGTCGCCTCCTGCGGCATGTCGCCATCGGCATGGGAGGATTTCCAGCGGATTTCCACGCCGGAAAAGATATAGGCCTTGGACCGGGCCATTTTCATCAGCCGGGCGGGCTTGAACTGCTGGTGGCCGAAAATCTGCGGGTCGGGGTGGAAGGTCACCGTGGTGCCGCGACGGTTCGGGGCAGGGCCGACCTTGCGCAACTTGCCCTGCGGCACGCCGCGCGAAAATTCCTGCGCGAACAGCTCGCGGTTCCGCGCCACCTCGACCGCCATGCGGTCGGACAACGCATTGACGACCGAGGACCCCACGCCGTGCAGCCCGCCCGAGGTGGCATAGGCCTTGCCGTTGAACTTGCCGCCGGAATGCAGCGTGCACAGGATCACCTCCAGCGCGGACTTATCGGGGAATTTCGGATGCGGGTCCACCGGGATGCCCCGGCCATTGTCGCGGATGGTCAGCGACCAGTCTTCGTGCAGTTCCACCTCGATGCGGTTGGCATGGCCTGCCACGGCCTCGTCCATCGAGTTGTCGAGGATTTCGGCGGCCAGGTGATGATAGGCGCGTTCGTCAATGCCGCCGATGTACATGCCGGGGCGCAGGCGCACAGCCTCCAGCGGTTCCAGCACCTCGATCGAGGATGCGTCGTAACGTTCCGGCTGTCCGGAAAGAAGGTCGTCGGCCATGGCTGCTCGCATATTGGTTTTGCGCGATTAGACCATGCCGGGGCAGGCGGGTGCAAGGGACCGTCGCCCGGCGCCAAGATCGCTCCAAGGTTGATTTTTCCGCAGCGTCAACTCCCACAAGCTTGGCAGGAGTACGGTAAATGCGCGGAATCCTTAACGCAGTGTTTCCAAATCTCGGGCTGTTGAATGTGGCCTGATTGTGGCAACTCTAGGGCATTAAACAGTGCGGGTTTGTGAGTGTCCTGTGCAAGAACAGCGTAATGGTATCGTCGCAGGTTGTGCGACACTGGTTCGGAACCGCAGCAGATGTGTCGCTGCGATCCGGGCCGCCGATAAGGTGCATAGGTCCGGGGATGGGGTGGCGTCCCCGGGTCATGCCGTGATCGTGCGCCGTCTTACCCATGTCAGTGTTCCGAAATCTCCGGTGCCGGGATGTTCCCCTGTGCACGGGACGGGGCTTCAGTACGACATGGCGGCAGGTCGGGGCCGGGGTGCGGCTGTGACAGCGACTGCGGGAAGGGGATCGCCCCGGCCTGTCTTCGCCGCCCGCGGGCCGCGCCGGTCTGACCACGGCGTGGCCCGCTCCCCGGCACATCGATGCCTGACAGGACAGGTGTCGAAAAGGATTTGAAGGTTTTCTGCGGCGGTGCCCTTCGGGGCCCATGCTGGCCGACACGCTGCCGCAGAACGATGTTCCGACGCCTCCCCAAGCGCGGAAAGGAACGCCCGTCCCCCGGCAGCGGGGGGCGGGCGTTTCGCTTTCGGGGAAATCCTTGACACGGATCAAGGATCGCCGGGCCATGGTGTCGCAGGATGTGCGCTGACATGAAGGGAGAGCGCACATGACCGAAGCGGCCAAGGGTCTGAACGGGCCAAGCACAAATCTTGCGAAAGCCGATGCAGTGGCGAAAGCCAGCCCGGAATCCGGTGCCCGCGCCATGCCTGCCGCCCGTATGGCGACCGCGCATGGGGAAGGGCCGGATGTGAAACCGGTAGCGGGCGATGCAGCCATCGCGGCAAAGGGTGCGACGAAACCCGGCGCAGGAACGGCTGGCAAGGCCACGCCCCGCAAGAAGCCGGCAGTCAGGCGGGCTGTATCGCCCGCCTCTGCCGATGAGGTGCGCGAGGCGTTTGAATCCGGTGTCTATCCCTATGGCCGCCAGATGGGCCGTGTCGAGTATGAGGCAGAAAAGGCCCTGCTTCAGGCCGAACTGCTGAAATTGCAGATATGGACACAGGAAACCGGCCAGAAATTCGTCCTGCTGTTCGAGGGCCGCGATGCCGCAGGCAAGGGCGGAACGATCAAGCGGTTCATGGAACACCTGAACCCGCGCTATGCCCGCGTTGTGGCGCTGACCAAGCCGTCGGATACCGAAAAGGGTCAATGGTTCTTTCAGCGCTACATCGCGCATCTGCCCACAGCGGGCGAAATGGTGCTTTACGACCGAAGCTGGTACAACCGCGCCGGGGTTGAACGGGTGATGGGCTTCTGCTCCCCAAACGAATATCTGGAATTCATGCGTGAGGTGCCGGAGCTGGAGCGGATGCTGGTCCGGTCGGGCATACGTCTTTACAAATACTGGTTCTCGGTTACGCGCGACGTGCAGCGCGAAAGGTTCAAGGCGCGCGAAACCGATCCTCTGAAGCGCTGGAAGCTGTCGCCCATCGACAAGGCGAGCCTGGATCGCTGGGACGATTATACCGAGGCGAAAGAGGCGATGTTCTTCCACACCGACACCGCCGATGCCCCCTGGATCGTGGTAAAGTCAGACGACAAGAAGCGCGCACGACTGAACTGCATGCGGCATTTCCTTTCGACGGTCGACTATCCGGACAAGGATCACAGCGTCATCGGCATCCCCGATCCGCTGATCGTGGGGCGTGCCGCGCAGGTGATCCATATGCCCGAGCATATTCTGGAAACCTCGAACCATCCGCAGAATCGCCGCGTGGCCCGTCGCTGACGGCGGACCACCTGCGGGCGCTGTCACATGGGCTCTGCCTGGCGGCGGGCCCACATCTGCTGGAATGCCGGACGGGCCTGGCAGGCCAGAAGCCAGTCCTGCACCGCCGGGTATTCGCCCACGACGGGATGCCCCTGTGCATAGCGGATACATTCAGCGAGCGCGATATCTGCCAGCGTGAAGCGGCCGCCGACCGGGTGGCCGTGTGCCGCAAGATGGGCATCAAGAGTGGCAAGGGGGCGGCGCAGCGTGGCGGCCTGCGCGTCGGCGGTGGCGGTATCGCCCGCCTCAAGCGCTCGCAGGGTCGCCAGCGATGCGGATTCGATCGAGGTGGCGGCAAACAGCGACCATTGCAGCATCTGTGCCCGTTCTGCGGCATCCTGCGGGGCAAGCGGCCCACCGGCCTGTTCGGCCAGATAGAAGTTGATGGCAAGCGACTCGGTCAGCAGCAGATAGCCATCCTGCAGCACCGGGATCGCACCCTGCGGGCTTATCGCCAGAAATTCCGGCGAACGGGTGTTCAGGGGGGCATCGGGCGCGGCGGGATCGGGCAGACGGTAGGCCTGTGTCACCGGCACCAGATCCAGCGTGATTCCCAGCTCTGCTGCCAGCCACAGGTTCCGCGTGGCCCGCGACCGGTACATTCCGTAAAGCTTTGGCATGACACCCCCCTTGCATTCATTTTCCAGAAGACTAGCCGATGAGCCTGTTGGCAAACCAGCGCGAAAACCGGCGCATGTGTCGGACGGCCGGGTTCGCCCTAGCGTTCCTGCGCGATGTGGTCGCGGGCGACCGACATTGCCTTGAGCACGGCATGGACTTCGGCGCCGGGGGTAATATCCAGTTCGCGCGCGGCGCGGCGGGTGATGCGCGCCAGAATTTCGTCGGCGCCGATCCGCAGATGTACCAGAACGCCCGGCCCGTCGCCCGGCTGCACCGACGTCACGATTCCGGGCAGGATATTCTGCGCCGACAGCCCGGCCGGCCTTGCCCGCGACAGGATCACCTCATGCGCAAGGATGCGCACCCGCAGGCGGGTGCCGGGCGGGCTGTCGATCCCCGGCAGGAAGATCGGCCCGGTTGCCGTGTCCAGCCGCGTCAGGCCGTCCTCTTCCGGCCCGGTGACCACGGCGGGTAGCATGGCCGCGACTTCGCGCAGTCCCATGGCGCGCAGGGCTTGCGCATCCGCCATCACCTGCGCGGTCGTGCCTTCGCGCACCATCCGGCCGTTGTCGATCACCAGCATCCGGTCGGCCAGCAACTGCGCTTCGTTCATGTCATGCGTGACAAGGATCACCGGCATCTTCAGATGGGCGCGCAGGCCGATGATCCCGGCATGCAGCCGCTCGCGGGTGGCGCGGTCCACGGCCGAGAACGGCTCGTCCAGCAGCAGCGCCTGCGGGCGGCGGACCAGCGCGCGGGCCAGTGCCACGCGCTGCTGCTGGCCGCCGGAAAGTGCGGCCGGCTTGCGGTCGGCAAGGCCCGGAAGATCGACAAGCGCCAGCAGCCGCAGCGCTTCGGCCCGGTCGGGCACATCCATGGCGGCCATGATGTTGCGCAGCGCCGACATATGCGGGAACAGCGCGTAATTCTGCACCACGATCCCGGCATGGCGCCGGTGCGGGGGCAGGTTCACCCCGGCATCGGTATCCAGCCAGGCCGTTTTATCGCCCGCGCCTTCCACCGCGACATGGCCCTGCAGCGGGGTCCACAGCCCGGCAATCGCGCGCAGGATCGTCGTCTTGCCTGATCCGGAATGTCCGACCAGCGCCAGCAGTTCCCCCGGCGCGACGCGAAAGCTCACATCCAGCGGAATGGGGGCATCGGCCTTCAGGGATACGGAAAGCGTCACGACAGCCGTCGCCCGACACGCGCGGAAAGCGCATAGGTGGCTGCGATGGTGGCCAGGCTGATCGCGACCAGCGTCGCTGACATGATCGCGGCAGACCTGTCATCGAATGCCTGCACCCGGTCATAGATCGCGATGGCGATGGTCCGCGTTTCGCCGGGGATCGATCCGCCGACCATCAGCACGATGCCGAATTCGCCCAATGTGTGCGCGAATGTCAGCACCATCGCCGTCATCAGTCCCGGCCAGGCCAGCGGCAGTTCCACCTGCCACAGCGATCGCCAGGGCGACATGCCGCAGCAGGCCGCCGCTTCGCGCAGGTCTGGCGGGATCGCTTCGAACCCGCGCTGGGCGGGCTGGATGGCGAACGGCAGGTTGAAGATGACGGAAGCAACAACCAGCCCCTCGAAGCTGAACACAAGCTGATGCCCGAAGGTCGCCTGCCAGAAAGATCCCAGCGGTGAATTCCGGCCAAAGGCCAGCAGCAGGTAGAAACCGAAGACGGTGGGCGGCAGCACCAGCGGCAGCATCACCAGTGCCTCGACCAGCCCTTTTCCCCCGAAACGACGATAGGCCAGAAACCGTCCCATGACGACCGCGACCGGCAGCAGGATTGCCACCGTCCAAGCGGCAAGTTCGAGCGACAGGAAAAGCGCTGTCCAGTCCAAGCCCTGATCCTCCGGTCATTCGTCTGGCAGGAGAAATCCGTATTTCTCCATGATGTCGATGGCTGCGGGGTCTTGCATATAGCTATAAAAGGCTTGTGCCACAGGCCCGGCCCCGTTCAGCAGCACCATGCGCTGACGCAGGGCGGCATGCCAGTCTGCAGGGATCAGGTCGTAACTGCCCTTGGTCGCGACATCCGGCGCAATGGCCAGGGAATAGGCGATAATCCCGCCCTGGGCATCGCCGGACAGCGCGAATTGCGCGGCCTGCGAAACATTTTCGCCCAGAACCAGATGCGGCTGGATCGCATCCCACAGACCGGCGCGGCGCAGCGCCTCTTCGGCCCGCTTTCCATAGGGGGCATGTTCGGGATTGGCGATGGCAAAACGGGTGATCCGGCCTTCGTCCAGCGCTTGCCGAAGCGATTCCAGCGTGCCGTCGGGTGTCAGGCTCGATCCTTCGGGAACCGCAATCACGATCCGCCCCTGGGCATAAAGCGTGCCTTCGTCTGGGGTAAAACCATCACGATACAGGTTCAGGACGAATTTTTCGTCGGCCGCCATGAACATCTGGAATGGTGCGCCTTTCCGGATCTGACGGTCGAAGTTTCCTGTGGAACCAAGGGCAAGCCGCACCTCCATCCCCGTGTCCGCTTTGAATTTCCTGGCGATTTCTTCAATGGCAAAGGACAGGTCCGAAGCTGCGGCGATCACCGGCGGGTCATCCTGCGCCGGCACCGCGCCCGCGAAACCAAGGCCAACAAGCAAGGTCGCAAGCCCGAATGTACGGCGGCTGAACATGGCAAGGATCCTTTTGATATGTCCGAACGGAAATATCGCCCTGAGGGTCAGGGGGAGTCAATCGTTATTTCCCGTCGGGAATATCCCTTAGCAGTTCCCCAAGCTCTGCCAGAAACCCGCCGCCGCCAGTTGCTGCCTGCGCCTCGAAGGCACGATAAAGCGCCAGCACCTGTTGCCCGGTTTCGGTCAGCGCCGCGCCGCCGCCGCCGGGGCCGCCGCGGGTGCTGTCGACGACGGGCACGCGGAACATGGCATTCATCGTCTCGATCAGCATCCAGGCGCGCTTGTAGCTCATCCCCATTTCGCGTCCCGCAGCTGCGATGGACCCTGTGCGCCCGATCCGTTCCAGCAATTCTGCCTTGCCCGGCCCCAGCATCCCGGTATCGCCGAAATGGATGCGAATGCGGATGCGGGGATCAGGAAGGGCGTTGGTTTCGGAATTCATGACGACAGGATTGCGGGAAACCGCAATGCGTCGCAAGGGCAATGGCCGCCGTCCGATGCGGTCTGAAGCGAGAATGCGTAAGGGGGGATGATGGCGGAGAGGGTGGGATTCGAACCCACGGTCGGCTTGCACCGACAACGGTTTTCGAGACCGCCGCATTCGACCACTCTGCCACCTCTCCGCGTCAGGTGTCGTCGTGGGGGCGGGATGTAGCCCTTCGCCTGCACAGGCGCAAGTGCTTTCGCACCGACGCTTTTGCGATCGCTGTGTTCTGTGCGGGCAGCGCCGCAAGGCGTGCGGTTGGCGCTGGTGCGTCCGGCATACACCCGCCTGCCGCAGAGACGTGACTTGGCGAAACGGCCTGTCACCGTTAGCTTTGGTGCGGGCGCTTCCGGTGCGGGCGTTCGTATGTTGGCGGAAGGTGGTGGAACATGGGGCTGCGGTCATCAGGCGCAAGGTCGGTGACAGGTGCGATGCTGTTGGCGCTGGCGCTTGCCGGTCAGGGCATCGCGCAGACCACGGCACAGGAGGGTGCTGTGACCGCCACCCCTGCACCGGCAGAAGTTCTGCCCGCGCTGACGGATGCCGAAATGGCCGCGTTTTCGGGCGCGCTGCGTCTGCCGGAACTGATGGATGTGATGCGGGCCGAGGGGCTGAAAAGCGGCGCGGGTATAGCGGAATCCATGTTTCCAGAGGAAGGCGGCGACGGCTGGCGCCGCGCGCTTGAGGAAATCTATGCGCCCGACCGGCTGGCCAATGATGTCAATTCCGCCCTTGCGCGCGAGTTGAACGCCACAGACGCCGCCGCGATCATTGCCTATTTTGAAACCGAACCGGGCCGCGCGATCCTTGAACAGGAACTGGCCGCCCGCAAGGCGATGCTGGAGCCGGAGGTGGAGGAAGCCTCGCACCGGCGTCTGGACGAGCTGCGGCTGGAAGAAGCCACTCGGCTGGGCCTGATCGGAGACTATATCACGGCCAACGATCTGATCACCCTGAACGTGACCAGCGCGATGAATTCCAGCCTTGCCTTTTCCATGGGGCTGTATCGGTCCGGCAAGCTGCCCTATGACATGTCCGACAGCGAAATCGCGGCAGAGGCATGGGCACAGGAACCGGCGCTGCGCGAGGAAACGGTCGACTGGCTTTATGCCTATCTGGTGATGGCCTATGAGCCGATCCCGGAAGCAGACCTGCGCGATTATATCGCCTTTTCGGAAAGCCCGGCGGGCCAGGCGCTGAACCGCGCCATGTTCGAGGCTTTTGGTGCCGTCTACAAGGACATCTCGACCGAACTGGGGGCGCGCGCCGCCAATTATATGGCGGGTGAGGAAATCTGAACCGGCATCATGGACCGGATGCGCGGGATGCCCGCGACTGGTCAGCAGCGCACTTGACAGCGGCAGGCTGTTCCCGGATAAGCGCGCATCCCGGCTGCCCCCTTGGGCCTGCCGCGATTCCGTATCATGACGCCCTTTACCGGGCGCGCTGTCCGAGGCAGGGGCCGACCGGTCCGCTGAACACCCGCAAGGGGGCCACAGGGCGCGGCAGAAGAAGAGGAAAGACCATGTTCGCGGTTCTCAAGACCGGCGGCAAGCAGTATCGGGTTCAGGCGGGCGATGTGCTGCGCGTGGAACTGATCGCCGCAAATGCTGGCGACAAAGTCCAGTTCAACGAAATCCTGATGCTCGGTGGTGACAAGCCGACGGTGGGTGCGCCGCTGGTTGCCGGTGCCGCCGTGCAGGCCGAAGTGATCGACGATATCAAGGCCGACAAGGTCATCACCTATCACAAGCGTCGCCGGAAGCATTCCTCGCAGCGCACACGTGGCCACCGTCAGAAGCTGACGCTGCTGCGCGTGACCGAGATTCTGGCAACTGGTGCCGACAAGTCGGGTGTGAAGGCTGCCATCGGTACCGCCGCCGCCCGCGTCGCCGCGCACAACACCGTTTCGGCCCCGGCTGAAAAGCCCAAGGCCGCGCCGAAGAAAGCCGCCGCCAAGGCGGAAGCTGCGGATGCACCGGCCAAGCCGAAGCGCGCCGCCAAACCTGCTGCTGCGAAGGAGTAATCGGTCATGGCACATAAAAAAGCAGGCGGTTCATCCCGCAACGGCCGCGACTCGGCTGGCCGTCGTCTTGGCGTCAAGCTCTATGGCGGCCAGGCCGCCGCTCCGGGCAATATCATCGTGCGCCAGCGTGGAACCACCTGGTTCCCGGGCGAAGGCGTGGGCATGGGCCGTGACCATACCATCTTTGCCGTGACCGAGGGCCGCGTGAGTTTCAAGAAGGGCCTGAAAGGCCGCACTTTCATTTCGGTTCTCCCGGTGGCGGAGGCCGCAGAGTAAGCCGAGAACACCCGGACAAAAAACGGGGGATCGGCTGAAAGGCCGGTCCCTTTTGGTTTTTGGCGGGGGTGCACAACTTTTGCGTGTTGCGCAGTCTGAAGCTTCATGCGAATGCCACGTTCCCGCCGGATTGTCGGGCCGAGGCTGTGATACGCGCCGCAGGAAAAGGCGCGAGGGAAGGCCGGTTCTCTGCTATTCTGGCGGCGGAACCGGGATATGGTCTTGTTACGGGCGGGGGAGTGCCCATTTCGACAGGATCGGGAGTGAGTGGAAAGACGTTGCTGCCTGTCAGGGCCGTGACGAGGTAGGAGAGTTTCGATGAAGCCTGAGACCATTGTGAACCAGCCGGTAATTTCTGCAGGCCGTTTTGTGCTGCGGCCGCTGCGCAAATCCGATGCGGGGCTGTTGCAGATGTATGCAGCCGATTCCCGCGTCGCGCTGGGCACCAAGACCATTCCGCATCCGCTGCCACCGGGCACTGCCGAGGCGTTTGTCGCCCGCGCCACCCAGGATGGCCGGGGCGAGGATGTCTGGGCGATGGACGGGTCTGAACATGGTCTGGGAGAGTTTCTGGGCATCGTCACGCTGACCCCGATCGAACGCGACCAGTCGGAAATCGGCTATTGGGTTGGTCCTGCCTTCTGGAACACCGGACTGGCGTCCGAAGCCGTTCGCGCAATGGTCGCCGCCAATCCGCATGGCGCGCGCACGCTGTTTGCAGAAGTGTTTCAGGACAACCCCGGTTCCGCCCGTGTGCTGACCAATTGCGGCTTCGAATATCTTGGCGATGCCGAGGCATTCTCGGTGGCGCGCAAGGCGGCGGTCCCAACCTGGACCTATCTCAAGAAGATGGCGTAAGGCGGTATCATGACCCTCCGCGCCCATCTTCGGACGGCGCGGCTGGTGCTGCGCCCGGTCGCCCCCGAGGATGAGGGGGCGGTTGTTGCCGCTCTGAACGATCTGGATGTCTCCGGCTGGTTGTCGGTGGTGCCTTACCCCTATGCCTCTGCGGACTTTCAGAATTTTCAATCCCGGTATGCCGTACCGGGTCAAACCTTTGCGGTGGATGATGCCAATGGTTTTGTCGGAATCATCGGGGTAGAAGATCGCACCCTGGGTTACTGGTTCGTGCCTGCCAAACATGGCAAGGGCTATGCGACGGAGGCCGCGCGGGCGGTTTTGGCGGCGCATTTCGCGGAAAATCCGGCGGACATCGCTTCCGGCTATTTCGAGGGCAACGCGCGTTCCGCCAATGTCTTGCGCAAACTTGGTTTTTTGGAAACCGGGCGAGGCATGAAATATTGCCGCGCCCTTGGCCACGACCGGCCTCATGTTGACATGGCTCTGACCCGCGAAGCATTCGCTGCCGCCAACCCTTTGGTGATCGAAACCGACCGGTTGATCCTGCGGCCCCTGCGGGAATCCGATGCCGCCGATCTGCGCCGCATCGTCACGATCCCGGACGTGGGGCGGATGCTGCTGATCTTTCCGCCCGACTGGACGGAAGAGGCCGCCCGCGCCTTTACCCATACCTGGCGCTGGAAGGGCGATGCGATGTTCCGGCTGGCGATCACCCGCCGGGGCGAGGACCGGCTTATCGGAACCATCGGTATAAAGCAGATATCCGCGGCGGCGGAGGCCGCGATCTTCTACTTCCTCGATCCGGCAGAGGCCGGGCAGGGCTATGCGACCGAGGCGCTGGCCGCCCTGTTGCCCGAAATCGTGCGCCGCTGCGGGCCGCTGCCGCTGCTGGCCGATGTGTTCACCGACAATCCCGGTTCGGCCCGCGTTCTGGAAAAGGCGGGATTCATCCGCACCGGCACCGGCATGGGCATATCTGCGGCGAGGCTTGAGCCTGCGCCGATTTGGCTCTATCGCCTTGATCCTCAGTTACCGGAAGCCTGCCCATGAAATTCCTCGACCTGACCAAAGTCTACATCCGTTCCGGCGGCGGCGGGGCAGGCTCCGTCTCCTTCCGGCGCGAGAAATTCATCGAATTCGGCGGGCCGGATGGTGGCGATGGCGGCAATGGCGGTTCTGTCTGGGCGGAAGCCGTCGAAGGGCTGAACACGCTGATCGATTTCCGGTATCAGCAGCATTTCTTTGCAACCTCCGGCCAGCACGGGATGGGGGCGCAGCGCACCGGCAAAAACGGTGACGACGTCGTGCTGAAGGTGCCCGTCGGGACGGAGGTCATCGACGAAGACGAGGAAACCGTGATCGCCGACCTGACCGAGGTCGGCCAGCGCGTGCTGCTGGCCAAGGGTGGCAACGGCGGTTTCGGCAACCTGCATTTCAAATCCTCGACCAACCGCGCGCCGTCCCGCGCCAATCCGGGGCAGGAGGGCGTAGAGCGCACGATCTGGCTGCGGCTGAAGCTGATTGCCGATGCCGGGTTGCTCGGTCTGCCCAATGCCGGGAAGTCGACCTTTCTGGCGGCCGTGTCGAATGCACGGCCCAAGATCGCGGATTATCCCTTTACCACGCTGGTGCCGAACCTTGGCGTGGTGGCGGTGGACGGCAAGGAATTCGTCATGGCCGACATTCCCGGCCTGATCGCGGGGGCGTCGGAGGGCAAGGGTTTGGGCGACCAGTTCCTTGCCCATGTCGAGCGCTGCAAGGTTCTGCTGCATCTGGTCGACGGAACGTCATCCACAGTCACCAAGGATTACCGGACGATCATCGCCGAACTGGAAGCCTATGGCGGCAACCTGGCCAACAAGCCGCGCATCACCGCGCTGAACAAGATCGACGCGCTGGATGCCAAAACGCTGGGCACGCGCCGCCGCGCACTGGAAAAGGCTGCGGGCGGGCCGGTGTTCCTGATTTCCGGCGCGGCAAAGATGGGCATCACCGACGTGTTGCGCGCCCTGTACCGTGGCATCGCGGGCGAAAACCCCGGGAAACAGGAGGGCCTGCCGTGGCGGCCCTGAGCGATACAGGATGCGGCGAGACCCGCGTCGCACTGCCCGCGCTGGCAAAAGCGCGGCGTCTGGTCGTCAAGATCGGCTCTGCCCTGCTGGTGGACCGGGCGACGGGGCTGCGCGACGGCTGGCTTGCCGCGCTTGCCGAAGACGTGGCGCGGGCCAAGGCGCGGGGCGCCGATGTGGTGCTGGTGTCGTCAGGCTCCATCGCGCTGGGGCGCGGGGTGCTGGGCTGGCCGATGGGCGATCTGGCGCTGGAACAGTCGCAGGCTGCGGCGGCTGTCGGGCAGATCCGGCTGGCACGCGCCTATGAAACCGTGCTGGCCCCGCACGGCATCACCACCGCGCAGGTGCTGATGACGCTGGAGGATACGGTGGACCGCCGCCGCTATCTGAACAGCCGCGCCACGCTGGAAACGCTGCTGTCTGCAGGCGTTGTGCCCATCGTGAATGAAAACGATACCGTGGCGACGGATGAAATCCGCTTTGGTGACAATGATCGTCTGGCGGCGCAGATCGCGGTGACCATTGGTGCCGATCAGCTTGTGCTGCTGTCTGATGTCGATGGTTTTTACACGGCAAACCCGAAAGAGGATGCCACTGCCTATCGGTTCGAGGTCGTCGAACGGATCACCCCCCAGATCGAGGCAATGGCGGGCGACCCGGTTTCGGGTCTGTCGAAAGGCGGAATGAAGACCAAGCTGATGGCCGCCAAGACCGCCGTTGCGGGCGGCTGCGCCATGGCGATCATGGAAGGATCGGTGCTGAATCCGCTGTCCGCGCTGGAAAACGGGGCGAACTGCACATGGTTCCTGCCCGATGGCGATCCGCAGGTGGCGCGCAAGCGCTGGATTGCCGCGATGAAGCCCAAGGGGGAATTGCGGCTGGATGCCGGGGCGGTCAAGGCGCTTGCGGCGGGCAAGTCGTTGCTGCCCGCCGGGGTTACGGCGGTGTCCGGCAGTTTCGGCCGCGGCGATCCCGTGGCGATCCTGTCGCCGGAAGGCGCGGTTCTGGGCAAGGGTCTGGTGCGCTATACGGCGGTCGAGGCGAAGGCGATCGCCGGGCATCGCTCGGGCGATATCGAGGGCATACTGGGCTATGCGGGCCGCGCCGCGCTGGTGCACCGCGACGATATGGTGGTCTGACCGCGGGTTGGCAAACGGCGGGGGGGCGCTGCCCCCAGGCCTGCGGCCTTCCCCCGGGATACTTGGGCCAGACAGAAAGAGGGAAGGCAGGCGGGCGATGACGGACAGGATTGATGCAGCAGCGGAAATGGCGCGTCTGGGCCGGGCGGCACGGGCGGCGGCGGCGGAACTGGCCTGTGCTGAACCTGACCGCAAGCATGCCGCGCTGATTTCCGCAGCCGAAGCGGTCTGGGAGCGTCGGCAGGAAATCGAGGATGCCAATTACCTTGATCAGGCCCATGCCGAGGAAAAGGGGCAGACGGCGGCGATGCTGGATCGGCTGCGGCTGGACGAGGGGCGCATTCGTGGCATCGTCGACGGTTTGCGCGCCGTGGCCGCGCAGTCCGAACCGGTGGGACGGATCCTGGCGGAATGGGATCGCCCCAATGGCCTGCATATCCAGAGGGTTGCGACGCCGCTGGGCGTGGTCGGCGTGATCTATGAAAGCCGCCCGAATGTCACGGCGGATGCGGGTGCGCTGTGCCTGAAGGCGGGCAATGCCGTGATCCTGCGCGGCGGATCGGACAGCTTTCATTCCTCTGAAATCATTCATGACTGCATGGTGACAGGGCTGCGGCAGGCCGGGCTGCCCGAGGCGGCGATCCAGCTTGTGCCGACGCGCGACCGGGCGATGGTCGGCGAAATGCTGCGGGCGGTGGAATACATCGACGTGATCGTGCCGCGCGGCGGCAAGGGGCTGGTGGGGCTGGTGCAGACCGAGGCGAGAGTGCCGGTTTTCGCGCATCTGGAAGGCATCTGCCACGTCTATGCCGACCGCGATGCCGATCTGGAAAAGGCACGCCGCGTGGTGCTGAACGCCAAGACACGGCGCACGGGTGTCTGCGGGGCGGCGGAATGCCTGCTGATCGACTGGCAATTCTACACAAAACATGGTGCGGTTCTGATCGAGGATCTGCTGAAGGCGGGCGTCGAGGTGCGCACCGAGGGTGAACTTCTGAAGGTGCCGGGAACAGTGCGGGCCAAGCCCGACGATTTCGGGCATGAGTTTCTGGACAAGATCATCGCGGCGAAACTGGTCGATGGCGTGGATCAGGCAATCGCCCACATCCGCCGCTATGGCAGCCAGCATACCGAGGCAATCCTGACCGAAAACGATGCCACGGCTGCGCGATTCTTCCAGCAGCTCGATTCCGCGATTCTGATGCGCAACGCATCGACCCAGTTTGCGGACGGCGGCGAATTCGGCATGGGCGCGGAAATAGGCATTGCGACAGGCAAGATGCATGCGCGTGGCCCCGTCGGTGCGGAACAATTGACCAGTTTCAAGTATATTGTCACCGGAGACGGCACGATCCGCCCATGATCGCCGTCTGCGCCATGTCTTGTGGAATTCCCCGTGGAACGGTGCTGCCGCTCTGCTAACCTGTTGCCCGGGTATGGCTGGGACCAGTCGCGGTAATTCGGGGGCAAGATATGGCAACGTTCACTGGCACCAATACGACCAACGACAATGCGACGCCCGGCTTTGTGTCACCCGGCATGACGGTGACGCCCGCCAATGCTTTGCCGGGGGATGCCAACGATTTCCTTTACGGTCTTGGCGGCAGCGATACGCTGAACGGCGCTGGTGGCAATGACGTGATCGAGGGCGGGACCGGCGACGATTTCCTGTATGGCGGCGCCGGCAACGACACGATCGAGGCACTGGCCGGGATCGACTACGTATCGGCCCATGACGGGGACGATTACGTGCGCAGCACGATGGGCGGCGACACGCTGGGCGGCGGTTTCGGGATCGACACGCTGGACATCATCACGGTGACCGTCGCGCAGAACATCAACCTGCAGACCGGGGTATCTGCCTTTGGCGAGGTGACCGGGTTCGAACGGCTGCTGGGTGGCAGCGGCAATGACACATTCGTCGGCTCCAATGCCTCAAACCTGATTGACGGCGGTGCGGGGAACGATTCGATCCTTGGTGGCGTGACGGTGGACAGCGACACGCTGCGCGGCGGGGCTGGCAATGACACGCTGGATGGCGGTCTCGGCGCCGACCGTCTGGAAGGCGGCGATGGCAACGATTCCATTTTCGGTGGCACCGGCGTGGATACGCTGATCGGCGGCGCGGGGAACGATACGCTGAACAACACCCGCTTCGGCGGGCATTACGCGCTGAACATGGCGACCGGGGTGACGAATATTGCGGGGGAAACCGCGACAGGATTCGAGAATGTCATCCTGGGTGCGGGCAACGACACGCTGACCGGCAGCAGCGGCAGCAACAATCTGGACGCAGGCGGTGGCAACGATTCCGTTGCGGGCGGCGGCGGCAACGACACGGTTCTGGGCGGCGCTGGTCTTGACACGCTGGATGGCGGCATCGGCAATGACAGCCTGGATGGCGGGGCGGGGGCGGATTCCCTGATCGGCGGTGCCGGGAACGATACCTTTGTCAGCGACGTGGCAGGCGACGTCATTGTAGAACTGGAAGGCGGCGGCACAGATACGCTAGTTCTGTCCTATTCCAATACTGAACTGGCTGCGCAGGTCGAAAACCTGATCCTTGCCGGCAATACTGCCAACGGCAACGGCAACTTTCTGGCCAATGCCATCACCGGCAACAATGCCGTCAACACCCTCCTTGGCTTTTCCGGCAATGACACGCTGCGGGGCAGCGGCGGCAACGACCGGCTGACGGGCGGGGCCGATGCGGATCAGCTTATCGGTGGAACCGGCAACGACACATTCATCTTCCGCGACACGACGCATTCCGTCGGGGCGTTGCAGGACCGGATTTCCGCGGGCGACGGTGCCGTCGCCTTTGAAGGGGCGGGCGCCGCGGCGGGCGATCGTATCGACCTGACAGAAATCGACGCGGATGTTCTGGTGGCAGCCAATCAGGCCTTTGTCTTTGGCAGCACCGGCATCGGTGGCCTGTCGCTGGTGGATAACGGAACGAACACGCTGGTGCGGGGCAATACCGATGCCGATGCCGAATTCGAATTTACACTTGTGATCGAGGATGGTGCCGTTCTGGCCAGCGCCTATACATCGGGCGATTTCCTGCTGTAGGCCATTCCGGACATGCTGGCCCGTCGCCCCATGTCTTTCGATGCGGCGGCGGCCTGCTGATCTGTATGCGCGAATTTCTGCCCATTGTTGCCGTTGCGGAAACAGGCGGCCAAAAACATATGGATTGAAAACACAACCCTGATAGCAATTTTCATGCATCCGAAAATACCTTCGGTTGTTCAACCGTGCGTTGATATACGCGCTATCTTAAGGGGTTCATCATGGCTACGTTTACTGGCAGCTATTACACGAACGACACAATCACACCCGATTTCGTTTCGTCGGGCGTGTCCGTTTCACCCTTTTTCACTTATCCCGGCGCGGCGGCCGACATCATCTATGGCAATGGCGGCAATGACACGATGGACGGCGCCGGCGGCGACGACAGCATCGAGGGCGGGCAGGGCGCGGATACGCTTTACGGTTCAGACGGCAGCGATACGCTGCACGGCGGCAGCGGCGCCGACTATGTTTCCGGCGGCAACGGCGACGATTACGTGCGGTCGCAATTTGGCAGCGTTGTCTATGTCTACAATTACACCGGCGGCTACTACACCTATGAATATGACTATGACACGCTGGTCGGCGGGTCGGGGATCGATACGCTCGACCTGACCTCGACCGGCGCTTACCAATACATCAACCTTCAGACCGGCTATTCCCATTATGGCACCGTGTCCGGGTTCGAGGTGCTGTACGGCGGCAATTACAACGACACTTACCTCGGCTCCAACGTCTCGAACTACATCGATGGCGGCTATGGCGACGACTACATCACCGGCGGCAGCATTGCGGATCAGGACACGCTGTTTGGCGGCTACGGCAATGACACGCTGGATGGCGTCGCAGGCACCGATACCGTCGATGGCGGCGAAGGCAACGACTACATCTATGGCGGCAGCGGTGCCGAAAACCTGAACGGCGGCGGTGGCATTGATACGTTCAACAACACCCGTCACGCCGGGAACTATTCGCTGAACCTTGGCACGGGCGTCACCAATGTTGCAGGTGAAACGGCGACCGGCTTTGAAAATGCCTATCTGGCGGCGGGCAGCGATACGGTTGTCGGCACCGGGGCTGCGAATTTGATCGATCTGGGTGCGGGCAACGACTCCGTCTTTGGTGCCGCTGGGGATGACACGCTTTATGGCGGGCTTGGCAACGACACGATTGATGGCGGGTCGGGCAATGATTCGATGGCGGGTGGCGCGGGCAATGACAGCTATTTCAGCGGTGCGGCGACCGATATCATCTTTGAACAGATCGGCGGCGGCACCGATACGCTGACCATAACCTACAGCACCAGCGAGCTTTACGTCCATGTCGACAACCTGATCCTGGCGGGAACCGCGATAACCGGCGGCGGCAACTATTTGACCAACCAGATCACCGGCAATGCGTCGAACAACACGCTGCTGGGGTTTGAGGGCAATGATACGCTGCGCGGGCTTGCCGGGGATGACCGGCTGACCGGCGGGTTCGATGCTGACCAGTTGGTCGGGGGGCTGGGCCGCGATACCTTTATCTATCGCGAAACGGGCCATTCCTATGCGGCTGGACAGGATCGTATTTCGGCAGGCAACGGGGCCGTTGCCTTTGAAGGTGCGGGCAGCGCGGTGGGGGACAGGATCGATCTTTCGGTAATCGATGCAAATGCCGTCGCTGCCAACAATCAGGCATTTGCCTTCGGCAGCACCGGGATCGGCGGGCTGTCCCTTGTCGCGTCGGGGGCGAACACGCTGGTGCGCGGCAACATCGACAACGATGCAGAGTTCGAGATCACCATCCTGATCGAGGACGGCGCCGTTTTGGCCAGCGCCTATACGGCGGCCGATTTCATTCTTTAGGTCGACGGTCTTGGATAGGGGCGGATCGTCAGCCCCTATTCGCAAGCATCAGAATCGCATGGAAATTCCGGCCTCCGCCACCTCCAGCGTCAGGCGGCGGTTCTGGCGGTGCAGCTCTTCCGGGACCAGGGCGAAATGAACCTGCGCGGGCGAAATCTCGACCGGGGCTGCGGGATTGGACAGAACTTCCCACAGGGCGGGGTCAACCTTCAGCTTCGTCGCGCGACCGGTGATCTGCCAGCGCCCGCCATCCATGAATTCATCGCGGGTTGCAGTGATCTGCCCGCCAAAAGGCATTGCGGTTTCCAGACACTGGATCAGCAGAAAGGCCAGACGGACCTCGCGTCGGGGCAGGTCGCCTGTCACCGTCCAGTCCACCTGCAACCGCCCGCCACGCATCGTATCGGCGAGGATCGAGGTGATTTCCGCCCGTGCCATGCGCTGTTCCGCCGCCGCCGCGCCAAAGGCCACGCGGAAATAGCGGATGCGGGCATTGGCATTGGCCACGCTTTCGGTGATCAGCGCAACCTCGGGAGTGTCCGCCAACCCTGACATGGCCAGCAACTCCACCCCATTGCCGATTGCGCCAAGGGGGCTGATAAGGTCATGGCAGATGCGGGAACCGATAAGGGCGCAAAGGTCGGACTTGGCAAGCGTCATGGTCTGGGCGATCTCTGGGAAGTGAATGTTATGTCCGATCCGAATGCGATGCTTGAACCGGGGATGCTGGTGCGCCACCCCCACGAACCCGACTGGGGGCTGGGGCAGGTGCAGTCCAACATAGGTGGACGCGTGACGGTGAATTTCGAAAATGCGGGCAAGGTGGTTTTCATCGGTGCAGCGGTAATGCTTGTTCCTGTATTCAGTGCGGATCGTTGATCCGTAAATCTATTTATGGGTGAGAATGAAAACTCCATGCAACCAAAACGCGGCATTTCCGTGTTGAGTCTCGGGTTTGTTGCATTCGGGATTCTGTCGACCTACATGCCCGCCATGACAGCGTCGCAGACACATGCCCGAAGGATGCCCGGCAGATGAGCATTCTGACAGCAGAACCGGATCTGTTCGTGACGCTGGCCCGGAACCCGTCTGACGTTGCGGCGGCGCAACGGCTGCGGTATCAGGTTTTCGTTCAGGAACTGGGTGGCGACGGACCGATGGTCGATCACGCAGCGGGACTTGAACGCGACGAGTTCGACGATTTCTGTGACCATCTGGTCCTGATCGACCGCAGCCGCGATCCTGCGGGCCTGTCCCATGTCGTCGGTGTCTATCGCCTGCTGACGGGCGACGCGGCGGCCAGGTGCGGAGGCTTCTACTGTGACGGTGAATACGACCTGACACGGCTGCGCGACAGCGGCAGGCGGCTTCTCGAACTCGGCAGGTCCTGCGTGCACCCTGACCATCGTGGCGGAACGGCCATGTATCTGATGTGGAATGCGCTTGCCGATTACGTGCTGGATCGCGGGATCGAGGTGTTGTTCGGCGTCGCCAGCTTTCACGGCACCGACGCATCGGCGCTGGCGATGCCGTTGTCTTATCTGCACCATCATCACCTTGCACCCGAAGCCCTGCGCGTCACCGCCCTGCCGGATCGGTTCCAGCGCATGGACCTTGTCCCAGCTGACCGGATCGATCGGGTTGCAGCGATGAAGGCCACGCCTGCGCTGATAAAGGCCTATCTGCGGCTGGGCGGCTTTGTGGGCGATGGCGCGGTGATCGACCATGCCTTCAACACCACGGATGTCCTGCTGATGATGGATACTGCCGCCATGTCGGAACGGCACCGCGGGTTCTACACCCGGCGTGGCGGGGTGGCGTAGCGATGCGCTGGTCGCCGGATGCGCCGCCGCCCGATCCGGTCCGCTTCGGGGCGGTGGGCGGCCTGCGCGCTGCCCTGCGGCTGCCCCTGCTGTTCGTGACCGTGTTCGGCGGTCTGGCGGTGCTGCTGGTCCTGCGCCTGGTCGAAGCGCCGCTTTTCGCGCCGAAACGCCCGCTGACGCCGCAGATCACCCGCGCGGTCTGCCGTATGGCGCTGCTGATCCTGGGGATCCGCCTGCATCGCCGGGGCGCCCCGATGCAGGGGCATGGGGCGCTTGTGGCCAATCACGCCTCATGGCTGGATATTTTCGTGCTGAACGCCTGCGACGCGGTCTATTTCGTGTCGAAGGCCGAAGTGGCGCGCTGGCCGGGGATCGGCTGGCTGGCGCGGGCCACCGGCACGGTGTTTATTGCCCGCGACCCGCGCGAGGCGCAGGCCCAGACGCTGCTGTTTCAGGACCGGCTGATGCAGGGCCATCGCCTGCTGTTCTTCCCTGAGGGCACCTCGACCGACGGGCGGCGTGTCCTGCCCTTCAAGCCCACCCTTTTCGAGGCGTTTCGCGCCGATGGTCTGCGCGACGCGCTGTCGGTGCAGCCGGTCAGCGTGGCCTATCACCCCCCTGCGGGCCACGACCTGCGCTATTTCGGCTGGTGGGGCGACATGGATTTCGCGGGCCATCTGCTGAAACTGGCGCAGGGACCGGGTGGCGCGGTGACGGTGATCTTTCACCCGCCGCGCAAGGTGTCCGACCATGCCGACCGCAAGGCGCTGGCCCGATCCTGCGAGGATGCGGTGCGGCAGGGGTTCGAGGCCGCCCTCGCCCCTAACCCATAGCGGCGATCAGCGCGCCAAGCCGGGCCGCCGCGTCGCCCTCGTGCCAGATTTCCTCCCCCACTCCGAAGAAATCGGTCAGGGGGGCAAGTTCCGCAACGCGGGCGGGGGTCAGCGCGCCTTCAGCCACCACTGGCACCTCGATCATTTCCGACCACCAGGCGAACAGGTCGGTTTCCGCCTGGCTGCCGCTGCCCAGCCCACTGTCTCCGACCGGGCCAAAGGCCACGTAGTCGGCCCCTGCTTCGCCTGCGTTCATGCCTTCGTGGCGGGTCGCGGCGCAAAAGGCGCCGATGATGGCATCCGGTCCCAGTGCCTTGCGCGCGGCCCGGACATTGCGGGCGCCGTCCGGCAGGTGCACCCCGTCAAGCCCCAGCCGCTCGACAAGCTGCACATGGCTGTCGATCACCAGCGCCACGTCGCGGGCATGGGCTATTTCGCGCAGCGCATCGGCAGCGCGGGAAACCCGGTCCTCGTCCCGGCTTGCCATCGACAGGCGCAGGCAGGCGATGGCGTGGCTGTCCAGCACCGCCGAAAGCCGGGGCGCAAAAACCGAAAGCTCGAATTCCGGGGGGGTTATCAGATAGATCTGCGGGCGGTCGATATCGGCCATTCCGGTTTCCTTGCGGCAGTCGGCTGCGGGGTTCCGGCCGCTATAGACGTGTTTTTGCCGCTTGGCTACTTCGGCGGCAGCGAGGCGACAAAGGATTTGGCCGCGGTCAGAAGCCGGCCGCGCAGCGCATCGTCGCCCGCGCCATCCGGTGACAGCCGCACCCATCCCTCCATCCGCCGTTCGCCCATCATCATCGGGCTGACCGTGGCTTCGGCCATCGCCCAGCCGTCATTGCCCTTGCCCAGACGGAACAGGATGCCGTCCTGCCGCGCCCCGCATAAAAGATTGCCCTGCCAAAGCCAGGCCATTCCGCCGAACATCTTCTGCTGGCGGATGTCGGGCAGACCGGCCAGATCGTCGGCCATCAGTTCTTCCAGGCCCTCGTCGCGCGCCATGGCCGCCTCCTTGTCACGTCCCGGTGCACAGCGTATCAGGCCGGGGATCAAGGGGACAGAACCATGACCGACAGCCAGCCCGTTTTCGTCCTCGTGCGGCCCCAGATGGGGGAAAACATCGGCGCGGCGGCGCGGGCCATGCTGAATTTCGGGCTGGACAGGATGCGGCTGACCGATCCTCGCGACGGCTGGCCCAATCCACGCGCCGTGGCCATGGCCAGCGGTGCGGCATCGCGCGTGCTGGATATGGCGGGGGTGTTTCCGGCCACGGGCGAGGCGGTTGCCGACTGCACCTATGTCTTTGCCACCACGGCGCGTGGCCGCGACCTGACCACGCCCATCGTCACGCCGGAACGCGCCATGGAACAGGCCCGCGCGATGATCGCGGCGGGGGGCAGGGTGGCCGTGCTGTTCGGGCCGGAACGCACGGGGCTGGAAAACGACGACATCGCGCGGGCGAATGCGATCATCTCTGTCCCGGTCAATCCGGAATTCCCGTCGCTCAACCTTGGGCAGGCGGTGCTTCTGTGTGCCTATGAATGGCAGCGGCAGTCGGGTGAGGTCGTTCCTGAAGTCATGGCGATGGCGGGCACGGAATTCGCCACCGCGGTCGAGATCGAAAAGCTGGGCGATCATTTCGAGGAGCGGCTCGACGAGGCGGGCTTTTTCTTTCCGCCCGTCAAGGCGGCGGGGATGAAGCTGAACCTGCGCAACCTGTGGTCGCGCCTTGCCTTGACCCGCGCCGATGTGCAGACCTTTCACGGTATGTTGCGGCAGATCGTCCGGGCGCGCGACAGCAAGGGTTGAAGCGTCCCGGTGTGCGGCTTAGGTTGCCGCAGGATGTCTGATGCCGAGGGATCATGGCCGGAAAACGCAGCATTTTCGAGGAAGTCGGCAGCGATGTGAAATCCGCCGCACCACCGGCAGTGGGCGTGATCGATGCCCCTGCGGCTGGCGGTCGCGGGGCGATCCGGCTGTGGCTCGCTGTCCTGTTCGTGCTGGCGGTCGCCATGATCGCGGTCGGCGGCATGACCCGGCTGACGGATTCCGGCCTGTCGATCACCGAATGGCGGCCAGTGACCGGTGCCGTTCCGCCCATGTCGGATGCCGACTGGCAGGCAGAATATGAAAAATACGCGCAGACCCCGGAATTCCAGTTGCAGAACAAGGGGATGACGCTGGATGCTTTCAAAAGCATTTACTGGTGGGAATGGGGGCACCGGCAGCTTGGCCGGGTTATCGGGCTGGTCTGGGCCGCCGGTTTCGCGCTGTTCGCATTGACGAAACGCATTCCACCGGGCTGGACGGGCCGCCTGCTGGCTCTGGGTGCGCTTGGCGGGGCGCAGGGGGCCATCGGCTGGTGGATGGTGCATTCGGGGCTGCAGGGCACGATGACCGATGTCGCCTCTTACAGGCTGGCGGTTCATCTGGGGCTGGCCTTTGCCATTCTTGGCCTGATTGCGTGGTATATCCAGCGCCTTGCCCGGACCGAGGCGGAACTGCTGCGCGATGCACGGCAGGGAGAGGGCAAGCTGTTCTCCATGTCGACCGGGCTGATGCACTTCGCCATGCTGCAAATCCTGCTCGGCGCGCTGGTGGCGGGTCTTGATGCCGGGCGCGGCTATACCGACTGGCCGCTGATGGGAGGGGAGTTCCTGCCATCGGAAAGTTTCGCGCTGACCCCGGCTTGGACCAACTTCTTTGAAAACCCGGCGCTGGTGCAATTCATCCACCGCATGTCGGGCTATCTGCTGGCCGCGTTCGGCGTGGTGGTCTGGCTGCGCGGGCGCAGGTCAGCGCATCCGGTTACACGGGCGACGGCAAACCTGATGGCGCTGATGCTGGCCACGCAGGTGGGCCTTGGCATCGTCACCGTGCTGCACGGTGCGCCGCTGGCGCTTGGCCTTGCCCATCAGATTGGTGCGGTCGTGCTGTGGGTGATGATTCTGCGCCTGCGTTTTCTCGCCCGCTATCCTGTTGTCGCCTCTATCCGGGGAACCAAATGACCGCATTCGACCAACTCATGTCCTTTCAGCGCGAGACGGAGGCGCTGGCCCAGATCGCGGGCCGCCTTGGCTGGGATCAGGAAACCGTGATGCCGCGCGGCAGCGCAGAGCAGCGTGGAGAGGAAATGGCCGCGATCGAGGGTGTTTTGCATTCCCGCCGCACCGATCCGCGCGTGGGCGAGTGGCTGGCTGCGGCGAAAGCCCCCGATGCGGCCGGCGCACGGGCGCTGGAACTGATCGGGCGCGCCTATACCCGGACGGCAAAGGTGCCCGCGAAACTGGCGGCCGAAATTGCCCGTGTGACCAGCGTGGCGCAGGGAATCTGGGCCGAGGCGCGGGCAAAGGACGATGTGGCGCATTTCCTGCCGACACTGACCGAAGTGGTGCGCCTGCGCCGGGAGCAGGCGGCGCATCTGGCCGAAGGGGGCGATCTCTACGATGCGCTGCTGGAGGATTACGAACCCGGCACCACCGGGGCGACGCTGGCCGCGATGTTCGGCCGGATGCGCCCCCGGCTGGTCTCGCTGCGCGAAAGGGTGCTGGCCAGCGCCGTCAGGCCCGGTACGCTCGCCGCGACCTTCCCGGCCGACGCCCAGATGGTGCTGTCGCGGGAACTGGCTACGGCATTCGGTTATGACTGGAATACCGGGCGGCTTGATCTGGCGGTGCATCCGTTTTCGTCCGGTTCTGGCGCGGATGTGCGGATCACCACGCGGGTCAGCGAAAGCGATCCGTTCAACTGCCTTTATTCGACCATCCACGAAGTCGGCCATGCCTGCTATGAGCAAGGGATAGAGGAAGCCTACGCGCTGACGCCGCTGGGGCAGGGCGTGTCGATGGGCGTGCACGAAAGCCAGAGCAGGATCTACGAAAACCAGCTTGGTCGCTCGCCTGCCTTCTGCGGCTGGCTGCTGGGCCGGATGCGGGAAAGGTTCGGCGATTTCGGGGTGAAGGACACCGACGAATTCCTGCGCACCGTCAATGCCGTTCGCCCCGGCTATATCCGGACAGAGGCGGACGAGGTGCATTACAACCTGCACATCATGATGCGCTTTGATCTGGAACGCGAGGTGATCGCCGGACGGCTGAAGGTTGCCGATCTGGAAGAGGCCTGGAACGCCCGTTTCCTGTCGGATTTCGGTGTCGCGGTCGACAGGCCGTCGAACGGGGTCTTGCAGGATGTGCACTGGTCGGTCGGGCTGTTCGGCTATTTCCCGACCTACAGTCTTGGCAATGTCTATGCCGGGTGCCTGCACAAGGCCCTGCGTGCCGACACCCCCGATCTGGATGCACAACTGGCGCGGGGCGATCTTTCCGGCGCGACCGGCTGGCTGCGCGATCGCCTGCAACGACACGGCGGGCTGCGGCGCCCGGAAGAGACCATCGCCGAGGCCTGCGGCTTTACCCCTGACGAAGGGCCGCTGCTGGACTATCTGGACGCGAAATTTGCCGCGATCTACCGGCTGTAAGTCTCAGGACCAGTCCGGCTTGCGCTTGTCCAGAAAGGCCGCGATGCCTTCCTCGGTGTCGCGCCACATCATGTTTTCGGCCATCACGGCCCCGGTATGGGCATAGGCCTGGGCCAGCGGCAGACCAAGCTGCTGGTAAAAGGCCTGCTTGCCGATTTTCAGCGTGCCCTTCAGCTTGGCGGCCAGTGTTTCGGCCAGCCTGCCTGTTTCGGCGGAAAGCTCGTCCGCGGGCACCACACGGTTGACCAGACCGATCTCGCGTGCCCGCGCGGCATTGACAAACTCGCCCGTGGTCAGCATCTCGAACGCCTGCTTTGCGGGCACGTTGCGGGTCAGTGCCACCATCGGGGTCGAACAGAACAGGCCGATGTTCACGCCGTTGACGCCAAACCTCGTGCCCTCGGTGGCAACGGCCATGTCACAACTGGCGACAAGCTGACAGCCCGCCGCCGTGGCGATGCCGTGCACTTCCGCGATCACCGGCTGAGGCAAGGCGGGAATGGCCTGCATCACCTCTCCGCAGCGACGGAACAGATCGTTGAAATAGGCCCGCCCGCCATCGCCCGCGCCGCGCCCTGCCTGCATTTCACGCAGATCATGGCCCGCGCAGAAGGCCTTACCCGCCCCGCGCAGGATCACCACACGTATCGAACTGTCCTCCCGCAGCGCCGCGAACCCGTCTGACAGCGCCGCCAGCATCGCATCCGACAGCGCATTCAGCGCAGCCGGGCGATTCATCGTCAGCGTGGCGATGCTGCCCCGATCCTCGCGCAGAAGAACCTGTTCCGACATCACAGCACCGGCTGACTGAAAACCATTGGTAGGCCCGGAGGGACTCGAACCCCCAACCAAGGCGTTATGAGCGCCCTGCTCTGACCATTGAGCTACAGGCCCGACCGGGTTCTGCCTAACAGATTGCGGGCGCCGTGAGCAAGAGCGGTGGGCAAGAGCGGTGGGCGCAGCCTCATTCCGCATGTCGGCCCCAGCCCAGCTTGCGGTCGTCCTGCCGGAAATGGGTCACGCTGTCGGGTGTGAACGCGGCGCTTTCGCCGACGGCGTGATACCGTGTTACCCGGACCAGACCGCCGGTCGGTCCGGTGCCGTCATATTCGATCAGATTGAAATCGTTCTGCGTGCCACGCAGTCGCGTCGACAGGGTGGTTCCCGCCTGAACACACAGCATCCTTCGTCCGCCCTCGCGCAGGGTAAAAGGATCGGCGGCCCATTTGTGCAGATGGCCGGTCAGGATCAGATCGGCCCCGGCCTCGGCCAGGGCGAGCGCTGCGTCATCGGCGCCCTTCATGCCCGCCTTGCCGGTTTCGGGCGGCTGGAACAGGGGATGATGCATCACCACGACGCGAAGCTGACCGGGTTTCGCGCCTTGCAGCCTGTCCACGGCCTGCTCCAGTGACGCAGGCCGGATCAGCCCGCGTTGCCAGACATGGGGATCGGCTGTGTTCATTCCGATCACGCGCAGGTCAGGAGTTTCGGCCATGGGTTCCAGATCGCGCGCGACGGCGCTGCGATAGCCGGCAAATGGCGCGAGCAACCGCATGAAGATATTGTAAAGCGGCATGTCGTGGTTGCCGGGCACGCACAGCACCGGCCCGGGCATTCCCGCAATGAACTTGCGCGCTGCGCGCCATTGCCCGCTGCGTGCCCGCTGGGTCAGATCGCCAGAGATCACCGTAAGATCGGGGGCAAGCCGGTGACACAGCGCGGTCAGCGGCGCGATCAGTTCGGGCCGGTCGGTGCCGAAATGCAGGTCCGAAAGGTGCAGCAGCCGCCCCATGCCGTCACGCCGCCTGTTCGGTGGGAACGATCACCGTAAGCGCATCCGGCAGCACCCGGAAGTGAAAGGGAGAGTCCATCTTTTCCCGCTCTCCATCCCGCGCGATGGTCCTGCGCCGATTGCGGGTTTCCACCAGCATCTCGTCGGCCCCGATCAGGGTAAAGTCCCGATAGGGCCGTGCCGCGCGAAGCGCCATTTTCAGGGCAAAGATCAGCACCTGCCAGCGGCGCAGTTCCGGCGCGATATAGATGGCGAACTTGCCGTCCCGGATAAGATCGGCACCTTCCAGTCCGCTCTCCTCCAGCTGGAAGGCGGATTGCGCGACAAAGACCATGGGGCTGCGCAGATGGTCGATCTTGCCGTCAATGGTCACGCGCAGCCGGCTGGGCCGGTCATAGGTGGCCAAGGTGCGCAGGGCCGACCAATAGGCCGCCAGCCGCGACCGGCCCCATTTCGCATAGGCGGCCTCGCGCTGTTCCAGCAGGGCAGGGTAAAGGCCAAGGCTGGCGTTGTTCAGGAACAGCTTGCCGTTCACCTCTCCCGCCGACACGGTCTGTAACTGCCCGGTCAGCAGCGCGGCTATGGCCTGTTCGGGATCGTTCGGCAGGCCGAGGCTGCGCGCGAAATAGTTGAACGTGCCCATCGGAATGACACCAAGCGCAATGCCGGTCCCCGCGAGTGCGGTGGCAATGGTGCAGATGGTCCCGTCCCCACCTGCCGCAATCACGCTGCGATAACCGCCCTTCGCAATCCGGGCGGCTTCTGCCGGCAGGGTTTTCCCGTTGCGGATCAAGTGCACGTCGGGGTGCAGGCCCGAGTCGTGAAAGGGCTGCAAGAGCGTCTCCATCCGCGCGGCGGCTTTCTTGCCTGCCCCTGCGTTTGCCAGAATGGCAACCGGGCCCTCGATCATGCGTGTCCCCATTCCGGTCATTGTGTCGCTTCGCATCAGATAGAGGCGGCACCGTCGATTTCAAACCCGCTTTGTTGCGGTTGCCGCGTGGAAGCGCTATGGCGCAGGCACCTGCGGGTGCGGAAGGAGCGGCGGAAGATGACCGAGCGGAAGAATGGCCTGACCTATGCGGATGCGGGCGTTGATATTGATGCCGGAAATGCGCTTGTTGAACGGATCAAACCAGCCGCGAAACGCACGAACCGGCCCGGAACCATGTCGGGCCTTGGCGGATTTGGCGCGCTGTTCGATCTGAAAGCAGCGGGGTATTCCGACCCGGTTCTGGTCGCCGCAACCGACGGGGTCGGCACCAAGCTGCGCATCGCCATCGATACCGGCAATGTCGACACGATCGGTATCGATCTTGTCGCTATGTGCGTGAACGATCTGGTCTGTCAGGGGGCAGAGCCACTGTTTTTCCTTGATTACTTCGCCACCGGCAAGCTCGATGTCGATCAGGCCACCCGCATCATCGAGGGCATCGCGGCAGGATGTGAAGCCTCCGGTTGTGCCTTGATCGGCGGCGAAACGGCGGAAATGCCGGGCATGTATCACAAGGGTGATTTCGACCTTGCCGGGTTCGCTGTCGGCGCGATGGAGCGTGGCCATGATCTGCCGCAGGGGGTGGTTGCAGGCGATGTGCTGCTGGGGCTGGCATCCGACGGGGTCCATTCCAATGGCTATTCCTTTGTGCGCAAGGTGGTGGAACTGTCGGGGCTGGGCTGGGATGCGGCCTCGCCGTTTTCGGGCGGAACGCTGGGCGCGGCGCTGCTGACGCCCACCCGGCTTTACGTGAAACCTGCGCTGGCGGCTGTCAGGGCGGGGGGTGTTCACGCGCTGGCCCATATCACCGGCGGGGGGCTGACCGAAAACCTGCCGCGCGTGCTGCCCGAAGGGCTGGGCGCACGCATCGACCTGTCGGCATGGGCGTTGCCGGGCGTGTTCCGCTGGCTGGCGGAAACTGCGGGCATGGCTGAACCGGAGCTTTTGAAAACCTTCAACTCCGGCATTGGCATGATCGCGGTCGTGGCCGCTGACCGGGCCGATGCGCTGGCCGCCGAACTGGCCGCGCAGGGTGAAACCGTGACCCGTATTGGCGAGGTGGTGCAGGGCGCGGGCGTTGCCTACAGCGGGCGGCTTTTGTGAAGCGTGTCGCCATCCTGATTTCGGGCGGCGGTTCCAACATGGTGGCGCTGGTCGACAGCATGACCGGCGATCATCCGGCGCAACCGGTGCTTGTCGTGTCAAACCAGCCCGAGGCGCAGGGGTTGGCGCTGGCAGCGGAAAGGGGCATTCCCGTCGCCGCCGTCGATCACCGCCCCTTCCGCGGCGACCGCGCCGCGTTCGAGGCGGAATTGCTGAAACCGATCCTTGAGGCCCGGCCCGACATCATCTGTCTGGCAGGATTCATGCGGGTGCTGACCCCGGATTTCATATCGCGGTTTCGGGGCCGGATGCTGAACATCCACCCTTCGCTGCTGCCGAAATACCCCGGCCTGCACACCCACCAGCGTGCGCTGGATGCGGGCGACGGGCAGGCG
Organism: Paracoccaceae bacterium; assembly: GCA_051646105.1. Taxonomy (GTDB): domain Bacteria; phylum Pseudomonadota; class Alphaproteobacteria; order Rhodobacterales; family Rhodobacteraceae; genus JBOFCO01. Next base: position 2,995 of record JBOFCO010000180.1, on the reverse strand, counting down.
GGCTGCACCGTACATGAGGTGACGGCAGACCTGGATGCCGGGCCGGTTCTGGGTCAAGCGGTGGTGCCAGTGCTGCCGGGGGATACTGCCGATACCCTTGCCGCTCGCGTGCTGAAACAGGAACACCGGCTTTACCCGGCGGTGCTGCACCGCTTTGCGGAAGGCAACCGCGATCTTCTGCGGCTGGGTGACTAACGCCGCCCGCGTGCCATGAAGGCCAGCCTTTCGAACAGGGCCACATCCTGTTCGTTTTTCAGCAAGGCACCGTGCAGCCGGGGCAGGGCGTTCGTGGCGTCGCCTTGCAAATCCTCGGGTGACAGATCCTCGGCCACCAGCAGCCGCAGCCAGTCCAGCATTTCCGAAGTCGAGGGCTTCTTTTTCAGCCCAGGCGTTTCGCGCAACTCGAAGAAGGCCCGCAGCGCCGCCGACAGCAGGGCCGGTTTCAGGCCGGGAAAATGCACGGCGACGATGGCGCGCAGCGTGTCTTCGTCCGGGAAGCGGATGTAGTGGAAAAAGCAGCGGCGCAAAAAGGCGTCGGGCAGGTCTTTTTCATTGTTGGATGTTATGATGACCACCGGGCGGTGCCGGGCGCGGATGGTTTCACCGGTTTCATAGACATGAAATTCCATCCGGTCCAATTCCTGCAGCAGGTCGTTTGGAAACTCGATATCGGCCTTGTCCACCTCGTCGATCAGCAGCACGACCTTTTCAGAGGCCTCGAACGCCTGCCACAGCTTGCCCTTGCGGATGTAGTTTTTCACATCATGCACGCGCTCGTCGCCAAGCTGGCTGTCGCGCAGGCGGCTGACGGCATCGTATTCGTACAATCCCTGCGCCGCGCGGGTGGTGGATTTGATGTGCCACTCGATCAGGTCCATCCCCAGCGCTTTCGCCACCTGCCGGGCCAGTTCCGTCTTGCCTGTGCCTGGCTCTCCCTTGACCAGCAGCGGGCGTTCCAGCGCGATCGCGGCATTGACGGAAATCCGCAGGTCATCCGATGCAACATATTGTTCGGTCGAGGTAAATTTCATGGCTGGCGCAGTCCGTTCCCGATCTTTGACGGGCGGACGCTAGCACAGGTTGAATTCCGGGTGATAGCGGCTTTCGGCTAGTGACATCCCCGCAGGCTTGGGATATTGCATCGCGGCAAGAGGTACCCGATGCGTGCAAGTCATGAAGACATCCCCGCTTCGGTAACGAAGGGTGCAGGAATGAAAGTGGAAGTCTTTCTCCCGGAAGATTACCGTCCCGCCGAAGACGAACCGTTCATGAACGATCGCCAGCTTGAATACTTCCGCCGGAAGCTGCTGGCCTGGAAGCAGGAACTGCTGGACCAAAGCGCTGAAACCATCGAGGGATTGCAGGATTCGGCCCGCAACGTTCCCGATGTGGCGGATCGCGCCAGCGAGGAAACCGATCGTGCGCTGGAACTGCGCACCCGTGATCGTCAGCGCAAACTGGTCAGCAAGATCGACGCGGCCCTGCGCCGGATCGACAACGGTGAATTCGGCTATTGCGAAATGACGGGGGAGCCGATCAGCCTGAAACGGCTGGATGCGCGGCCCATCGCCACGATGACGCTGGAAGCGCAGGAAAAGCATGAACGCCGCGAGCGTGTGCACCGCGACGACTGATACGGCGGGTTTCCCTGCCGGTCAGGTTCAGGTTATAGGGCACCGGGGCCGAAAGGTTCCGGTGTTATTGCATTGAAGGTGCGGCATGCTGATCGGACAGAGTGCCACGGTTCTGGGCGGCGGTGTCGCAGGGTTGGCGGTGGCCCGTGCCCTGGCCATGCGCGGGGCGGCTGTCACCCTTTATGAACAGGCCGAGGCGCTGACCGATCTGGGTGCCGGGCTGCAGGTTTCCCCGAATGGTTTTGCAGTGTTGCGCGCCCTTGGCCTTGACCGCGCGCTTGTCGCCGCTGCCATGTCCGCGTCGGCGGTCGAAATCCGTAACGGTGGTGACGGCGGCCTGCTGATGCAGATGGATCTTTCCGGGCTGGGCTATCACCTGACCCATCGTGCCGATCTGATCGATGTTCTGGCAAGCGGTGCGCGTGAGGTCGGGGTCGATATCCGGCTGAATGCCAGGGTGGACCGTGTGATGCTGGCCGAGGACGGACCGCAAGTTGTCCTTGCAGATGGAACGCGTGTCGCCGCGCCATTGTTGATTGGTGCCGACGGCCTGCATTCACGACTGCGTCCCGCGATCAACGGATCGGAAGCGCCGTTTTTCACGCAGCAGGTGGCCTGGCGTGCGGTGATTCCGGGCGAACCGGGTGCCGCGCCGGTGGCACAGGTCTTTACCGGGCCGGGGCGGCATCTGGTCAGCTATCCGCTGCGGGGCGGCCTGTTGCGCAACATCGTCGCGGTCGAGGAACGCCGCCGCTGGGCCGACGAAGGCTGGCACCTGCGCGACGATTCAATGCCGTTGCGGCTGGCGTTTCGCGATTTCTGCCCATTGGTGCGCGGCTGGCTGGATCAGGTCGAAGATCCCTGGCTTTGGGGTTTGTTCCGGCATGAGGTTGCCCAGCGGTTCTTTGCCGCCGGTCCCGGTTGGGGTGCGGCACTGCTTGGCGATGCCGCGCATCCGACACTGCCATTCCTGGCGCAGGGGGCCAACATGGCGCTGGAGGATGCCTGGGTTCTGGCCGACTGCCTGTCCGTCCATGAAGACAGCGCCAGCGCGCTTGCGGCCTATCAGCTTGCCCGGCGCGCAAGGGTGCTGCGCATTGTCGAGGCCGCCAATCGCAATGCAAAGCTTTATCATCTGTCCGGCCCGGTCGGCTCTTTCGCGCATGTGGCGCTGAAGCTTGCCGGGGCCCTGATGCCGGGGCGGGCGTTGAAAAGCTATGACTGGCTGTACCAGCATGATGTGACACAGCCGCAGCGATAGCGGTTAATGCGGGGCTGGCGGAACCAGATCGGGCAGGCAGGCCGCCAGCCGCGCCATCCCGCCTGGCTGCCAGCCAAATGCGCGAAGCGCCGTGCAATCC
>JBOFCO010000117.1:0-5928 GCA_051646105.1 Paracoccaceae bacterium | reverse complement strand
TGCTCCTGTTCTGGCCGATCCGGACTGGCTCCGACAGATCGTCGGCGGCATTATTGGAAACACCGTCAAACATGCCCGTCAGGCGACATTGCTGACCGTGCAGTGCGGCACCACGGGCGACGAAAGCTGGTGCGAGATGACCGATGACGGGCCGGGCACCACGGGTATGGAATGCACCGAAGGGCCTTCGCGCTTTGGCCATGCACCCCGTTCCGGCAGTTTTGGCATCGGCCTCGCACTGGCCCGCTGGGTGACAGAGGCACAAGGCGGCCGGCTGACCCTGCGCAGCCCTGTGGCGGACGGTCGGGGATTTGCGGTGCGCATCACGATGCCACGCGCCGTCTCGCAGATACATCAGGAGGCGGCCGAATGACCCGCGTTCTGGTCGTCGAGGATGACGAGGACATCGCATCGGTGCTTTGCCGGGGCCTGCGCGCCGATGGCTTTCTGCCCGAATCCACTGCCGATGCCGCCCATGCCCTGTCGCTGCTGACCGGTGGCGGCTTTGGTGCGGCGATCATCGACCGGATGCTGGGGGATGGCGACGGGATCGACCTTTTGCGCAACCTGCGAAGTCACGGCATCGACATTCCCGTCATCATGCTGTCTGCCCTGTCGCGGATCGAGGAGCGCGCCGAGGGATTGGCGCAAGGTGCCGATGACTACGTGGTCAAACCGTTCGAACTTTCGGAACTGCTGGCACGCCTGCGGGTGCAGCAGGCAAGGTTCAACGCAGACCCTGCCGACGCGCTGCGTTTTGCCGCGCTGACATTTCAGCCATCGCTGCGCCGTGTCACGGCACCGGGGCGAGAGGTAACATTGACCGAGCGCGAATCCGATCTTCTCGCCTATCTGATCCGCAATGCGGGCCGGGTGCTGACCCGCGCACAGATATTCGTCGATCTTTGGGCCGGTCATGGCAGCGCGGCAGAGAACGTTGTTGACGTCTATCTGGGTTACCTGCGCCGCAAGCTGGCCCCGGTCGAGGATTTTGGCATTGCGCTGCGGACCCTGCGCGGGCGGGGCTTCATACTGGAGATGCTTACATGAAATCAACCCGATGGCTGAAGGGCCTGGCGTGCCTGTGCCTTCTGGCGACGCCACCCGTCGCAGATCCTGTCCTTGCACAGGACAGCGGCACAAGCGCCGTCGAGCTGCTGTTCAGGGAAGGTATTTTCATGGCCGCCAAGCCGGGGATGATCGCAGTATATGAACGTGATCGCACGGGCAGCGCAGCGCCTAAAGGATTTGCCGTTCAGGATGAAAACATCCTGCTGGGCGTAGTCAATGACGCCACCGGCACAGGCCAGTTGACGCTTGAAATATCATCGAAAGACAAGGGGACCGAAACGCTTTCCTTTCCTGCGCAGGGCGGCAATCAGGTGCTGATGCTGCTGCTGGAATCCACGATGCGCAGCATGTCGACCCTGGCGGGCGGCAACCCGGCCTATATCCGCAACAGGATCAAGGACGCGATCCGTACGGGCGGTGATGTTAGCCCGCAGACCGTTCACTGGGCGGGGACTGACCATCCCGGCCACATCATCACCCTGCGCCCCTTTGCACAGGATCCCAAGCGCGACCGCATGGGGGAATTCGCCAGCCTGACACTTCGTTTCACGGTATCGGATGCCGTTCCGGGGTATTTCCTCGAACTTGCTGCCGACACACCCGACGCGGCGACGGGCTATCACGAACGCATTGCCCTGATGCCGGAAGGGAGTGCGAAATGATTGCCAGAAGCGCGCGTTCGTCCGTTCTGCCCGGTCTTTGGATGGGACTGCTTTGCATGGGACTGTCCCCCGTGACCGCAACGGCGCAGGACGCCACGAACGACTACCCTACAGACGCACGCGCCGATTATGTGTTCGGCTGCATGGCCGCCAACGGCCAGACCCGCGACACGCTGCGACGCTGTGCCTGTTCGATAGACGTTATCGCCTCGATCCTGCCGTATGACGACTACGTTGCCGCCGAAACCGTGCTGACCATGCGGCAATCGGCCGGTGAACGTTCGGCCCTGTTCCGTGACACGCAACCGGCGATGAACGATGTCGCCAGCCTGCGCCGCGCCCAGGCAGAGGCGGAAATCCTGTGTTTCTGAGGGATTGAGGATCGCCGGACGGTTGTTTACGGACCATCCCGATCCGCTGTCGCGGTGGTGGCGCAGGTCAGGAAGGCCGTGACATCCGCCTGGATCGAGGTCCAGCGATCAATGAATATGCGCGGGTAAGTAACACTCGCATCAAGCCCCGCTGCTCGGAACATGTGCTCGCACAGTGGGTTCTTGCTTACAGGGTCAAGCGGGGAGTTGCATTCGAGAACCACCTCGACCTCTCCGCCTGCGGACAGGCTGACATAGAGATCCTTTTGCGGATAATCCGATTTGGACGAGTATTTGCTTTCGATCCACAGCAACCCGGCGGGTCCGGGCTCCCCTGGCGGAAGGACCGGCGGATCGGGAGGAAGCCGCCCGATCGTATCTGTGGCATGCAGGGCAATCTCGGGCAGTGCGATCGTGTCACGGACGATGAAGTGCATATAGTTCACACGGCCCTGACGGTTTCTGACAGCCGTCTCCGGCCTGCTGACCGGGGTGAAATCATCCATATCAACCGAATAGAGCTGGGCGGTATCCTCGTAGCCGCCCTTGGCGTCCCAATAATCCTCGTAATATTGCGACGGGATCGTCAGCTCGATCCTGCGACCTTCGAGCGGCATGATGATGGTGTTGGTCACATAGTCCGCATCGGGGGTAAAGGCGGCACAGGCGGCGGATGGCTCGGTGTCGGCTGCTGCGGGCCATGCCACGGTGAGGGCTGCCAGACAGGCGCAGACGGCTGCCCGCACAACAAAAAACATGACCCATGTCCCCCTTACGACAAATCAGACAACAAACCACGCACGGATCGAAAGGGATCGCCGCCCGTTCAGATCACGCAGGTGTCGCGTAGAGCGGCATTTTGTCAAAGATAAGGACACATAGGCAAACGGGGCAGCACCCCCGCGCCGCCCCGTTTCGTATTCGACCCTTCTGGCATCCTGTCCGTGCACGGACATTGGTGGCGCGTGCCACCCCGGCTTATGCGGGCACCAGCAGCCCCTTTTCGCGGCCCAGTTCGCGCATCCGGTTCTGAAGCTTTTCGAAAGCCCGCACCTCGATCTGACGGATACGCTCGCGGCTGACATTGTAGCGGGTGGAAAGATCCTCCAGCGTCACAGGATCGTCTTGCAGACGGCGTTCCATCAGCACGTCCCGCTCCCGCTCGTTCAGCACATCCATGGCGCGGGTCAGCAGGTCGCGGCGGGCATCCATTTCGTCCTTCTCGGCATAGTCGCCTGCGGTGTCGCTGTCCTCATCCTCCAGCCAGTCCTGCCACTGGGTCACGCTGTCGCCATCCGACCCGACCGTGGCGTTCAGCGACGCATCGCCACCCGACAGGCGACGGTTCATGTCGATGACCTCATCCTCGGTCACGTTCAGGTCATGCGCGATGCGCGCCACGTTCTCCGGCCGCAGGTCGCCTTCCTCCAGCGCACCGATGCGGGATTTCGCCTTGCGCAGGTTGAAGAACAGCTTCTTCTGGGCGCTGGTCGTGCCGAGTTTCACCAAGCTCCACGAGCGCAGGATATATTCCTGGATCGAGGCGCGGATCCACCACATCGCATAGGTGGCAAGACGGAACCCCTTTTCGGGATCGAACCGTTTCACCGCCTGCATCAGCCCGACGTTGGCTTCTGAAATCACCTCGGCCTGCGGCAGGCCGTAGCCGCGATAGCCCATTGCGATCTTGGCCGCCAGCCGCAGGTGCGACGTCACCATCTTGTGCGCGGCCTCACTGTCCTGGTGGTCAACCCAGCGCTTGGCCAGCATGTATTCTTCTTCCGGCTCCAGCAGAGGAAACTTGCGGATTTCCTGCATGTAGCGGTTCAGCCCCTGTTCCGGGCTGGGTGCGGGAAGGTTCGTATAGGTGCTCATCCTGTGCCCCCTGTTGCCCCCGGTGCGACATCGCCCCCGGGGATTGCCGAATCTATGGCGCAAGCGGCCCGCATTCAAGGGCATCGCCGTCACTGCCAGATTAACGCCATATGATCCCGTTTCCGTCGAACGACACGGGGTCGTGAACAAAGGTGAACGATCAAAAACCGCAATGGCCGCGAAAACGCCCTGCGACTATCCCCGCAGCAACATCAGCAGCCCGGTCATGTCGGCAGGCAGCGGGCTTTCAAAGGCGAGCACCTTGCCCGTCACCGGATGGACGAAGCCAAGCGTTGCCGCGTGCAGGGCCTGACGCGGGAAATCCGTAACGGCTGCTGCGGTGCCTGGGCCCAGCGCTCGGGCGGCGGGCTTCCTCCGACCGCCATAGGTCTGATCTCCGACAAGCCCGTGCCCCGCATATGCCATATGCACCCGGATCTGGTGCGTCCTGCCGGTTTCAAGCCAGCATTCCACCAGACACAGCGCTGGCGGCTGGCCGAAAGCTTCCAGAACACGCACCCGCGTGACAGCGTGGCGACCGCCACTTGCGACCACGGCCTGCCTCTGCCGGTCGGTCTTGTGGCGGGCAAGCTGCGTGGCGATGCGCAGGATGCCCCCCGTTTCCCATTCGATACCTGCCAGACCACGCAGCCGGGGATCGGCGGCATCCGGCAGACCATGGGCCAGCGCCAGATACCGCCTTGTGACGGAATGCGCCTGAAACTGTTCCGCCAGGCCGTGATGGGCACGGTCGGACTTGGCCACCACCAGCAAACCGCTTGTATCCTTGTCGATGCGGTGGACGATGCCCGGGCGCTTCATCCCCCCGATGCCGGAAAGCCTGTCCCCGAAATGGTGCAGCAGCGCGTTGACCAGCGTGCCGGATGGTGTTCCCGGTGCCGGATGCACGACCATCCCGGCAACCTTGTCGATGACAATCAGGTCGTCGTCTTCCCAGCAGACCGTCAGGGGAATGTCCTCAGGTTCGATATGGCTTTCCTCGGCCGCGACAATGTGCAGTTCGATGACATCCCCCGCCTGCACGCGGGTCTTGGGATCGGTCAGCACCACCCCGTCGCGCCGCACCGCACCTTCTGTCATCATCCGGACAAGACGGGTGCGGGAAAGTGCCGCCTGCTCTGGCACGTTGCGGGCAAGCGCCTTATCAAGTCGGTCAGCGGGTCCGGGCGGGATGATGACCATCAAGGCTGGGTCCGATCCGGTGCCCGTTCCGCTGGAAGGAAGCGTCATGTCCGAATCGTCATCTTCTGCGTCAAAGTCGCCCGACCCTGCAACCGGCATTGCCACCGCCCCCGATGCGGCCAGCCTGCCGCCCGATCTGAAATTTCTGAAACGTCTGGTCACAACGCTGACTGTGACCATGATCGCAGGTCTTTTAGTGATCGTGACGCTGCTTGTCATCCGTCTGTGGCAGCCGACCGCCTCGAACCCGATACTGCCTGATACGATAGCGCTGCCTGATGGAGTAAACGCGATTGCCGTGACGGCAGGGCCGGGTTGGTACGCCGTGGTAACCGACAGTCAGGAAATCCTGATCTACGACAGGGGAACTGGGACAATTGCGCAACGGGTCGCAATAGAACTGCGCTGAATTCGCCACTATAGCGCGACTTCACTTGAATTGTTTCCATTGAGTTGAGAAATTCCGCCCAAGAGCCACGACCAGGTGAACTGGCAGCGGTGTACGATAGGAGCAGCTATGAAAAATACGGAACAACGCCTGCGCGGTACTTCCGCAGCAGTTGCGTATCGGTTGCGTGGTGTTGCGCTTCCGGTGCTGATGCTTGCCGTGGGCGGACTTGCCGCCTGCGCCCCGAAGCCCGAGCCGGTCGTGGCGGAATGCCCGCCGCCGGTGACGAGCTATGCCAAGGACGGAACGCTGATTACCCTGTCCGAACCCTGCGTGCTTCCCGAACGATTCGAGATCG
>JBOFCO010000136.1:0-30077 GCA_051646105.1 Paracoccaceae bacterium | reverse complement strand
GGCAAGCGCGCCTTCGGGCTGACGCTGTTGGGGCTGCAGTCAAGGCTGGATGACGGTGCCGCGGCGCGCGTGGTTTTTGCCGCCGCAGGCAACATGACCGAGGAAACCGGTGCCCTGGCCGCCCTGCTTGACATCGGCGCGGGCGAGGCAGAGGCGGCGGCTTTCCACAGGAAATGGCGGGATGACCGGCTGGTCATCGACAAGTGGTTCGGGTTGCAGACGATGCTGGCCGCGCCTGACAGGGCGGCGGCCGTGGCCGACCGGCTGACGCAGCACCCGGATTTCGACTGGAAAAACCCCAACCGCTTCCGTGCCGTGATTGGCGGCCTTTCGGGCAATGCGGCGGGATTTCACCACCCGTCAGGCGATGGGTACCGTTTTGTGGCCGACTGGCTGATCCGGCTGGATCCGGTCAATCCGCAGACCACGGCCCGCATGTCGACTGCGTTCGAGACATGGCCACGCTACGACGCCGCCCGCCAGGCGCTGATGCGCGCAGAGTTGCAGCGCATCGCGAACACCAAGGGCTTGTCGCGGGATACCGCCGAAATGGTGGCAAGAATGCTTGCCTCACCGGGGAAAACGACAACGGCCAGTTGATCGCGTCCCGCTTCTAACTTAGCCTCTCGACGTAATAATCTTGCGCGCCGCATGGCGCAGTGGTGTCAGATGCCTATCGTCCTTGCCATGGTCGCCGTGATCGTCGGCGCCTATTTCTGGTTCAACCGCGCCCGGCGTACGACCGAAATCGCCGGAGAGTTGGCAAGCATGGCGCAAGATGTGGTTGGTGCGGCGCGGGCCTATGGCTTTCGCCGCCGGGCAAACATCCATCCTGTCGAAAGCGTCGACGATGCTGGCCTTGCCACGGCCGGGCTGGCCTATGCCTTTATGGAACTGGGGCGCCTGCCCAGCGCAGAGCAGCAGCGCGGGCTTATATCATCGCTGGCGAAACGTCAGGGGGTCACGCTGGACAAGGCAGAGGAAATGGCAATCCTTGGCCGCTGGCTGACCAACGAATGCGGCGGGGCGCAACCGGCCATCGCCCGGCTGGCACGCCGCCTGTACAAGCTGGGTGGGCCAGAGGTTCTGGAAGGCGCACTTGCGACGCTTGACGATGTTGCGCGGTCCGGCCCGGCGGATGCGGCGCTTTCTGATCAGCAACGCGACGCGCTGGACGAAATCAGACGCGCCTTCAGGATCACGTGAAACGGGGCACAGGGCGGCATGACCAATACTCCCACCAAACCGCCAGGCAGCCCCGCCAGATTTATGTCTGATCCCGACACTCCAGGCTTGAATACCTCTGCGCCGATCAACCGAGAGGCGCTTGACGTGCCCGCAACAGCGGCCCAAAATCCGACACCGGTTTCCAATCCGGCCACAATGATGCCGGATTCGCCCGCTTTACCCGAGATCATGTACGAAGGTTTTGAATATCGCTCACAGGGTCGTCGCCCGGGAAGCTATTTCGCCTTTGGCGTCTGGCTGATCATGGCGAACCTTGCCTGGGTCTACGACGCGCATCCCGTGTTCTGGGGAGCGCTGGCATTTTTCCTGGTGATCCTGGGATGGTGGCTGGTCAGGAACCCGATTTCCGGCATGACGATCACCGAAACCCATCTGTCGATCTTCAATGGCGACGTACGCTGGAAAATTCCCCTGACCGATATCGATTGCATCATCCGCAGCGTGGGCAAGGGCGGCAAGCCCGGCTACAAGCTGCATTTCACCGACGGCAAGACCGATGTCCTGCCGGTCGATGTCACGCCAAAATCCGATGTGCTGGCTGAAGAATTCCACAAACGCGGCATCCGTATCGTTGATGACACGCCGGAACCCATGCGCTGACAGCATCCTGGCGGCTTGCGAAGGCTGCGCCAAGATCGGATAAAGCGCGCATGAAAGAGCGTCTGGACCCGCTGATCGAGGAACGCGCGCCCTGGCTTTATTCGGGCAGGCCGCATCACACGCTGGCGCGACGCGCGCTGATGCGGCTGCTCAGCTATGACAAGACCATCGCCATCGGTGACGCACTTCAGGATGCCCCGACCGAGGTCATCATGGCCGATATCGCCCGCCGCATCGGTCGCGATGTCACGGTGACGGGATTGGATCATCTGCCCCGCAGCGGCCCGGCAATCGTGGTGGTCAACCACCCCACTGGTATTGCCGACGGCGTCATCCTGTGGGCCGTTGTCCATGCGGTGCGGCCCGATCTGTTCATCTATGCCAACAGCGATATCCTGCGGGTGCTGCCGCAGATGGAAACACTGATCCTGCCGGTGGAATGGCGGCTGGAAAAGCGGACGCTTGCGAAAACCCGCGTGACGATGGACCTGACGAAACGGGCGCTGGAGGCGGGGCGGCTTGGCGTGATCTTTCCGTCGGGCCGTCTGGCAAAGCGGCGCGGGCTGAAGCTTTATGAACGCGAATGGATGCCCTCTGCCGCGCAGCTTGCCCGCAAGTATGATGTGCCGGTCGTGCCGCTGAATATCCGGGCGCGCAATTCGGCCTTGTTCTACCTGTTTGACGCGATCCATCCCACATTGCGGGACATCACCCTGTTCCATGAAATGCTGAACAAGCACCGGCAGCCCTTTCGGCTTGCGTTCGGTCGCCCGATCCCTGCCGCACGGCTGTCCGCCGACGCGAAAGAGGCGACAGAGATGCTAAAGGCCGAAACCCTGGCGCTAGGGGGTGAACATGCCCCGGAAGTCAGCCTGGTGCAGATGACCCGGATGCCCTTCGGCCCGCGCCACGGCCCGCCTCTGCCGGGGTATTAGACCGCCCCGGCGCGGTCGGCCTGTGTGCGGCCGTCATAACCCCAGTCGCCTGCGGGCAATTCGCGCACCACCACGTAGCTGGCCAACGGCAGTGCCGGAAACGTCCCGCGCAGAAGGTCCATTGCGGCGGCGATGAAATCGCGCTTTTCATCCGTGCTGTTCGTCCCCGCCGTTACCAGCACCTCAAGCTGCGCGGCGGGGGATGCCGCTTGCGCACCCACCGTCCAATGCACCGCATCGGGGGCATCGATCAGAATGGCGGTCAGGTCGGCCCGCTTGCGCAGCGCTTTCGCAATAAGCGCGGTCAGGTCATCGGCAAGCTGGCGGGCGGTTTCCGCATCGGGTGCAGGATGCAGGGTCAGGCGGCAGAACGGCATGGCGGGCTCCATCACAATATCCGATGTTTATAATTGAGTTTTTCAAAGTAATTCCTGATTATAATATGATTCTGACTTGAGATTTATCAATGATACCCGATCTGCCCTCCCCCCTGCTGCGCAGTTTCCTTGCCGTTGCCGAAGCCGGTTCACTGGCGGCGGCGGGCAGACGCGTTGCCCGCAGTGAATCCGCGCTGTCCCTGCAAATGTCCCGGCTGGAGGCGCTGGTAGGCCGCACGCTGTTCGACCGCGACGGGCGGGCACTGCGGTTGAATCAGGCGGGCAGTCATCTTCTGGGCCACGCCCGCGCGATCCTGGCGCGGATCGACGCGGCGCGGGCCGAACTCGGCGGTGCGGCGGCAGCACCCCTGCGTATCGGGATCGTGCAGGACTTCGTGACCCCGGTGCTGCGTCCGGCACTTGCCGGGGTCGGGGTGGAGACACCGATCGAATTGCTGGTCGGGGGCAGCGCCGAGCTTTTGATGGCCCTGGGGGAAGACCGCATCGACATTGCCCTGTGCGCGACCGAGGTGATCGGCGCGGACGTGGAAATATCCCTGCCGATGCACTGGTTCGGGGCATCGGCGCTTTTGGGAAGGGACGTGCTGCCACTGGTTTCCGTAACCCCGCCCTGCCCGTTTCTGTCTGCCGCAAGTGCCGCGCTGGATGCCGCGGGTCGCCCATGGCGGCTGGCAGTGGTGACGCCATCGCTTGACGGGGTCCGCGCCGCAGTTTCGGCAGGCCTGGGCCTTGCCTGCCGCCATGTGCCGGGAATGGGTATGGCGCCGGTTTCGCGTGGTAGCGGGCCGCCCGTTTTACCTTCGATCCGCTATGCGATTGTAGAACGTCGCCGGAACAGTGAAGGGCCAGCACATCGGTTGGCGCAAGATATGGGTCGGCATTTGCGGGCCGTCGCAGCAAACGAAAACGGCGCGGGGTAAACCGCGCCGCCTCCACCTCCCCCAAGGCAACCCTGAAAATCCGGGTCACCCGTTCAGGCCATAAATCAGGCCTTGCAGTAATTCTGTTCGCGCGTCCATGCGGCGATGTCGGCACGCTTGGTATCGGACCGCATGGGGGCCCAATCGCGCGCCACGCCAGCCCAGCGTCCGCCCTTGCTGACGATGGCCCCGTCACGACCCACCTGATGCGCGGCGATGCGCACGCCGCATTGCAGGTTGCCGGTGCCTTCGCGCAGGGCCGTGGCATCATCCGCCGTGCAGCCATAGGCCGATGCCGTCGCCGGTGCGATCTGCAACAGACCCAGCCACTTGCCACCACCGCCAGAGGCTTGCGGGTTCCAGGTGCTTTCGTGCTTGGCCAGCGCCGACAGGAACCCGGCCCAGAAGGCGGCACGTTCGTCGGCACTCGCGGTTTCATAGCCGGGGCAATAGGTATCGATATCCGCCGGAACAGTCGCCAGCAAAGCCGCGCCATCCGTGTGCAGCGCCTGCAGCGTCGCCTCGGTCCAGACCGTCGCCTCGGGCCGGTGATCCCACCGCATGACGGGGGCAATATCCGTTGCCTCGACAGTTTCCATTCCGCCTTTGCTCATCGCGCAGGCGGCGGGAAGGGTCAGCGCAGCGGCAAGTGCAGCGGCAGAAACGATACGGCGGAATGGCGATGTGAACGACATGAAACCCAGGATTTGACCCCGGCATTGCGCGCCGGACCGAGATTCAATGCCGCGCCGAGGGTTAATGCGGCAACTGCACAGGGGTCGCATGCGCGGCTTTCCGCCCGAAACATAGGCGGAGCCGCGCCCAAGTGCCGATATTGCCGCCGAACCGCGTGCTATTCCGATCACATGGCCGCATTGTTCATGTTTCAGCATTGAAATTTGCCGCAGTTGCGAAAGCTGCCATCGTGGCTTTGCGACAGGTGCGATTCGCCGCCTGGCATGACTTGCCCCGGTTTTCCCGCTGCCGTAGAGATGCCGGGGTGCCGCAGACCGACAGGACCGATCATGCTTGACCATTCCTATACCGCCCCGAAGCCCAAGGTGATCGCCGGGGCGAAGCATGACTGGGAACTGGTCATCGGCATGGAAATCCACGCTCAGGTGGCATCGAACGCCAAGCTGTTTTCCGGGGCCTCGACGGCGGTAGGGGCAGAGCCGAACGCCAATGTCGCCTTCGTCGACGCGGCGATGCCGGGGATGCTGCCGGTCATCAACGAATTCTGCGTCGAACAGGCGGTGCGCACCGGACTGGGGCTGAAGGCCGCGATCAACCTGTCCTCTGCCTTTGACCGCAAGAACTATTTCTATCCCGACCTGCCGCAAGGCTATCAGATCAGCCAGCTTTACCATCCGATCGTGGGCGAGGGCGAGGTGATCGTCAGCATGGGGCCGGGTGTGGCGCGGCACGTGCGGATCGAGCGTATCCATCTGGAACAGGATGCGGGCAAGTCGATCCATGACATGGACCCGACGATGTCTTTCGTCGATTTCAACCGCACAGGCGTGGCGCTGATGGAAATCGTCAGCCGCCCGGATATTCGGGGGCCAGAGGAAGCCGCCGCCTATGTGCTGAAGCTGCGGCAGATCCTGCGTTACCTTGGCACCTGCGACGGCGACATGCAGCACGGCAACCTGCGGGCGGATGTGAACGTGTCGGTCTGCCGCCCCGGTGCCTATGAGCGCTATCAGGAAACCCAGGATTTCGACCATCTGGGCACGCGGTGCGAGATCAAGAACATGAACTCCACCCGCTTCATCCAGGCGGCGATAGAATACGAGGCCCGTCGACAGATCGCCATTCTGGAAGACGGCGGCAAGGTGGATCAGGAAACCCGCCTGTATGATCCCGACAAGGGGGAAACGCGGTCGATGCGGTCTAAGGAAGAGGCGCATGACTACCGCTACTTCCCCTGCCCCGACCTGTTGCCTCTGGAAATCGAACAGGCCTGGGTCGATGACATCGCCGCCAGCCTGCCGGAACTGCCCGACGCGCGGAAGGCCCGCTATATGGGCGATTTCGGTCTGACGGATTACGATGCCAACGTGCTGACCGCCGAGGCAGAGAATGCCGTGTATTTTGAGGCTGTGGCGGCAGGGCGCGATGGCAAGATTGCCGCGAACTGGGTGATCAACGAACTGTTCGGCCGGCTGAACAAGGAAGGCCTGACCATCGCGGAAAGCCCGGTGTCTGCCGGGCAGCTTGGCGGGATGCTGGACCTGCTGGCCAAGGGTGAGATCACCGGCAAGATGGCCAAGGACCTGTTCGAACTGCTGTGGACCGAGGGCGGCGATCCGGCGGAGGTTGCGGCGAAGCACGGGATGAAGGCCGTGACCGATACAGGGGCCATCGAGGCAGCGCTCGATGCCCTGATCGTCGCCAACCCGGAACAGGTCGCAAAGGCCAAGGTCAATGCCAAACTGGCGGGCTGGTTTACCGGGCAGGTGCTGAAGGCGACGGGTGGTAAGGCCGATCCGGCGGTGGTCAACCGGATGGTGGCGCAGAAGCTGGGGCTGTAGGCCCTTCTTTCCTGATGAAATAGACGCTTGCCGCCGGGCCGGACCAGCGGCTTTTGCGGATGTTTGCGCGGGTCAGCGCCTCGGCCGCCAGATGGTCGGTCAGCGTATAGGCGGAGGTCAGCCCCAGCACCGGGCCAAGCGTCAGATCGAAATCATCGCGCCCGAAACGCCGCATGTGATCCCGCTGGCGAAAGCGCAACAATCGGTCCTGATCGGTCAGCGCGGGGTTCAGATCTTCTTCCGATGAACCCGGAAAAACCGGAACGGAAAACAGGTGAAGCCCGCCCGGACGAATGGCACGATGCAGATGTTGCAGGGCCAGCGTCACGTTGCAGGGGATGTGCTCCATCACGTGGTTGTGGATCACCGCGTCGTAGTGCCCTTCGGGCAAACCGGCGGCATCGCGGCACAGATCCAGACGCCGGACCGGCATGCCAAGGCGATGCGCATAGCGGTCCGGGTCGACGTCGCATGGGTCATAGCCATCCTGCACCCCCCGGGCGATGCGGCGGCCAAGGCCGGTTTCCGGGGCAAGATGCAGGACGCGCAAGCCGGGGCGCAGCGGCAGGTGATGCTGCAAAAACAGCATCGTCGCCCGCGCCCGCTCATTCGACTGGCAGGTCAGGCAGCGGGTGTTGGGCACGCCACGGAAATCGGCAAATTCGTGCCCCCCGCAGATCGGGCAAGTCATCTGCGTCATGGGTGACGGTTCGGCGTGCGAGGTGCTGTTCAAGGGTGAACCTGACAAGAAAAACGACCGAAAACGGGCTTCAGCCCGTCCCGGCACCGGCGGCAGACTTATAGGACGCTGCCGCCGTGGCAGATCACCCTAACGTAAGCGATGGTTCGGTCAAGACGGGCAGGTCCGCGTCACACCTTTCGGCGGCGGGCCAGCCCGGCAAGCGCACCCAGACCGGCAATGAATGCCAGACCTGCGGCAGGCAGCGGCACGGGGGTCAAGGCGATATTGTCGACAAGGCCGCCAATGCTGTCGCTGCGACCGACCGCGCCAAAATCCAGCGCATAGCTGCCTGCACTGTCGATCTTGAGATCATAGGTAAAGGCTGTCCACTGACCCACACGGGTTCCATGCCCGGGGTTTGGTCCCGTCACCGTGCCACCGACCAAATCGGCCAGTGCGAAGTGCACACCGTTGGTGCCACGATCATTGCTGCGCGGGGAATAGGAAAAGCTGAGCTGATAGCGGCCACGTGTCAGCGCCACCGTCTGGCGGATGGTTGTGTTCGCTGTGCTGTCCAACTCCAGATAATAGTTGCCGTCTGTCGGGCTCAGCCCAATTGTCCGTCTGGTCTGCACTTCCATGCCCGGCCCGGATATCGTCGACCAGCCCGCCAGGTTGCGCCAGATATCCGAAGATGCGCCGCTGGTCGGCATGTTGGCATATGTCGCACCGTTTCTCAGGCCGCGGGTATCCCCCAGCACACCCAATTCGAAGCCGCCGTTGAACAGGACAGACTTCGCGGAAGCCGGGGCGGCAAGGGCAGCAGCCATAAGACCGGCAGAAAGCAGACGCAACATGGACAACACCGTCAGGAATTTCTTGACCGTGATCTAGGAGGGCAAGTGGGCAGAAATGCGGCAAGCTGAACCGTTTCGGGAACCAGTGCGTCAATATTGTCGTGACCTCAGCGCCGCATGTTGCGTGTGATCATCCGCGCCGTTCGCAGGAAGGGTTTGAAAACCGGCGGTGATTGTTGATATGGATGCGCCGCACCCAAAGGGCGAGCATGCGAAACAGCTGCCCGGTCAGGTGCCGAAAGGCCGGATCGATCCGTCCGATCAGGCCATCGCAGTGAAAGGAGCGCGTCATGCAGTATGAATACAGGGTTGTCCCCGCGCCGCGACGGGCCGAAAAGCAGCGCGGCCTGAAAACCACTGCAGACCGCTTTGCCCATGGTTTGTCGTCGGTGATGAACGACATGGCCGCCGACGGATGGGAATATCAGCGTGCAGACACGCTGCCCTGTGATGAACGCAGTGGCTTTACCAGCACGACGACCACCTATCAGGCGGTCCTGGTATTCCGCCGTGCCCGCGTCAGCCAGTCAGCGCACAAGACAGTCGCAATCGAAACGCCGGAGGACGGCCCCCGGCAGGCGCTTCGTGCGGAACGCGGCGACGCGGGGGAGGTTCCCGTTGCCGTGCGCAAGCTTGGCCCTGCGGAACGCCCGACCGGCGACGATCTGGCGGCGGAATAGCCGCAGCACGCAGCGAATCCGCAAAACTTGCGCAAGCCTCTTCTCACCGCCCGAGAAAACCCTAAACTCGTGCCTCCGAGTCGGAAATGAGTGTGCGATGATCAAGGGAAATCCGTTCGAGTTTGACATGCGGGTCACCGCAGACAAGAAGCGCAGGGTCAAGGGACGGCGCGGCATGTCGGGGGCTGTCGAAACATCGACCCGCGGCTGCGACCATCCGGGCTGCGAAGAGGCCGGGCAATACCGCGCGCCGAAATCGCCCGATCTGCTGGATGAATACTTCTGGTTCTGCAAGGACCATGTGAAGGAATACAATCTGAAGTGGAATTTCTTCCACGGCACCAGCGAGGAAGATTTCCGCAAGTTCATCGACAAAGACCGCGTCTGGGGGCGCGAAACCAAACCCTTTGGCCCGAAGGGAGAGGAAGACCGCGCCTGGTCACGGCTGGGGGTCGACGACCCGATGCAGATCCTGGGCGACAATGCCACTTCGGCCAATGCCCGCAGTGCCGCGATGACGCGGAAACTGCCGCCGACGGAACGCAAGGCACTGGAAATCCTGGAAGCGCGCGATCACTGGACGAAACCGGAAATCCGCAAGCAATACAAAAGCCTGGTCAAGGATCTGCACCCCGATATGAACGGTGGCAATCGCGCCGATGAGGATCGTTTGCAGGAAGTCGTCTGGGCCTGGGACCAGATCAAGGACAGCCGCAACTTCAAGGATTGATCGGGGCGTCATCGCCGCGCGGTGCGGGTTCCAGCCAGCCGCGATAGCGCACGATGGGGCCGGTCAGCGGATGCGACAGTGCCACGTCAAAACAGGCGCGCCCCCGTTCATCGACATGTTCCGTGGTTTCGCTGACCGGCAGCAGGACGCGGGGCAGCGGCAGGCCAAGCACACGGCCGCCCGTCACCGGATAGGCCAGCCGGTCGCCCCGTACGGCCAGAGCGATGTCGAATGACAGGATGCCGAACCTTTCCCTGACGCCCCGCCCGTTTCGCCCGCCGCGCAGGACAGAGCGGAAGCGCTGCCCCCCGAAATCGCGCAGCCACGTCTCCGTCGCATTCTGCACCGCATCGCCGCGGCGCTGCATCGTCACGGCAACGGAAATGTCCGGTGCAGATTTCGGAAAGCGCATCAGCCAGCCGACAAACCGGGACAACAGTCCGGCGCCACGGTCGATACTGGCCCTGCCCTGCCAGCGGCGGCAGTCGATCACCCTGTGAAGATCCTGCAACGCCGGGGGCAGTCGGGTGAAATCCGCACCCAGCGCGGTCTGGAAGATCAGCGGGAACGGGCGTTCCTCGCGGCTTGTGCCGATACCGCGCGCGACAAGCAGCGCTTCCGCCTCGGCCAGCGGAAACTCGGCAAGGGCCGGACGTGCCCCCGGCGCCACCGCACCCGCACGCAGCCGCGACAGCAGCAGTTCGGCGGGAACCGCGGGCACCTGCGGGCCGCGCCCCTCTGGCGCGATCAGCAGCCAGTCGCGCTGCACCGGAATTCGGCCAGCCAGCCCGGTCACACGCACCCGCATCCCGCCCCGATCGGTTCCGAAAGGGTGCAACGCCTCTGCCACCCGCTTCAGCGGGTCGGAAAGCGGCAGCAGGCTGCGCAGCAACCCCGCCCGCACGGGCAGTGCCACCAGCCAAAGGCCCAGATGCATCAGCGGCAGTTCCAGCCCGGCGCGAAAGGTCACGCTGCGCGCCCGGAACCGCGCGGGGAACAACGTCAGGTCGGGCGCGCCGATGACACTGGCCCAGCGGCGGCCCAGCCCCGGTCCCAGATCGACACGGGTCAGGTCGCCCCAGCCCGGCAGGGATGTGGCCCTGTCGCCGCGCCAGAATGCGACCGGCCTGCCCGCCTGTGACAGGATCGCCTGGATCACCGACAGGCCACGCGGGGCGCGGTTGCCGGGCAGGATCGCGCTGTCGATCAGGTGGATATCCTCCATCCCTTCGGCCAGCGAGGCGACGGCGGCGGATGAAAGGGCGGGGACACTGGACACTCCGGACAGCACCACGCGGCCCGCTGCCCGTGCCGTGGCATCCAGCACGCTGATGCCCGCAGCGAAATCCGCATCGTCCGACAGGTCCAGATAATGCGCCCCTGCGGCCAGCGCCGCCCGCGCCACGACCGGGTCGCCATAGCCCTGAAAGGGTCCGGCAGCATCGATGACGGCAAAGGGTGCAAGCGCCGCCAGCCGTTCGGCAAGGTCTGGATCGGCACGGTCCAGCGCCAGCGGCGTGCCGCCATGTTCGGCACAGAACCCTCGCGCCGCCGCGGCATTCCGGCCCGCGACGATCACCCGCCAGCCGGGATCACGGCCCAGCGCCCGGCACAGATACCCCCCGAACACACCGTAGCCGCCCAGAACGACAACCGTTTCAGTCAAGCAGCCGTGCCTTCAGTTCGGGCGGCGGCACAGGGCAGGACTTGCGGCCCAGCCGATAGCGGTTGCGCGCGATGAAATCATAAAACGGGTCCGGCAAGACCCCCAGAACCGAAAGCGCCGCCCAGGGCCAGCCCAGCGCCCGCATCGCGGCGGCAAAGGCAGGCATCTTCACATGGGCGCGCCCATCTACGATCACGATATTTGTCGTCATCGCGACAGGGTCCAGCCCATGCGCGCGGTAAAGCCTTTGGCCCAGACCGGATTGCGCTGTCACGAAACGGAAGCGCGTCTTGCGGTCATGGCGGTGCATGAAGCGGGCAAAGCCCGAACAGAACACGCAGGCCGCATCGAACAGGATCAGGTCGCAATCGGGCAAGGGCATGTCGGCCGCCGGGGTCGACACGTCGATTGCACCTGCCTTGTACTGCCGTTCCATGCGGCGACTCTGTCGCATCGCCGCGCGGCATCAATGTGGCATATCGCGCGGAAATAGCAGTCCGCACCCTCTGCCACGGCCCGCTTCGTCAAAATCCCGCGCAATCCCCGTCAAATCGTCAGACCCGTGTGGGTCGTCATCCCGCTCTGCAATCCGTCATGCTAGCCTTTGTTCATTGGCCGAATGTCTTTTCAGGATACCCGTTTTCAGGAGAAAATCATGCGTTACGCTGTCGTCCTTGTCGCCCTGCTCAGGCTGACCGGCCATGCCGAGGCCCAGACCGATTTCCGGAACGATGCCCATGGAACCCCCCGCAACCAGCAAGGCGTGGAAGCCTTCGAGGTTCTGCTTGCCTCTGCCGACACACCGCTTAGCGCCGGGGACTGTCAGGCCGTCGGCGGCATGGTCCTGCTGGCGCAGGCCAAAAGCACGGTCTGTACCAGCGGCGGCATTTGTGCGATCCGGGCGGATACCCGCAACGGCGGGCGGCAGCAGTCGCGGATGTGCGTCACCGCCGACTGATGGTCAGGCCGCACGAAAGATCAGCGCCGCACCATTCATGCAGTAGCGTTTGCCGGTCGGCTGCGGCCCGTCATCGAACACATGGCCCAGATGGCCGCCGCAGCGACGGCAATGCACCTCTGTCCTTGATCCGAACAGGCCGGGGTCATCCTTGGTGCGCACCGCATCGGGCATGGGTTCCCAGAAGCTGGGCCAACCGGTGCCGCTGTCATATTTCGCGGTCGAGGCATAGACCGGCAGGTCGCAGCCCGCGCAGTGATAGGTGCCCGCGCGATATTCCTTGTCCAGCGGACTGCTGCCTGCCCGTTCCGTATCCTCTTCCCGCAGAACGGCGTATTGCATCTCGGTCAGCCTGGCCCGCCATTCCTCCTCGGTCAGGGTGATTTCAAAGCGTTCCTCTGACATCGCACCGCGGCCCGTCAGGGCAAGGGCAGCGCTGATCATCAGGCAGCGGCGGCGGGTTATGTGCAGGGTCATCTCATCCTCCGTTCAGGTCTTTCATATGCCAATACGACGCGGCACCCCGAAAAGTTTCACCGTTCACGGAAAAGCGAAATAGCTGCCTTTCCGGCCTTCCCCTTGCGGGTCATCGCGTTATGTTCCACAAGGCTGGGGTTGCCTTGAACTGGACGCTTGTGATGCCTGACGCCTTGAACAAACCGACCGAAGAAGTTTCCGTCCGCGAGATCTTCGGGATCGACACCGACATGAAGGTCAAGGCGTTCGAATCCCGCACCGATCGCGTGCCCGAGATCGACACGACCTACAAGTTCGACCCGGATACCACTTTGGCCATCCTCGCGGGCTTTGCGTATAACCGGCGCGTGATGATCCAGGGCTATCACGGCACAGGCAAGTCGACCCATATCGAGCAGGTCGGCGCGCGGCTGAACTGGCCGACGGTGCGCGTCAACCTTGACAGCCATATCAGCCGGATCGACCTGATCGGCAAGGATGCGATCAAGCTGCGCGACGGCAAGCAGGTGACGGAGTTCCACGAGGGCATCCTGCCCTGGGCGCTGCGCAATCCCGTGGCCATCGTGTTTGATGAATATGATGCCGGCCGGGCCGATGTTATGTTCGTGATCCAGCGTGTGCTTGAACATGACGGCAAGCTGACGCTGCTGGACCAGAACGAAATCATCACCCCGCATCCCAGCTTCCGGCTGTTCGCCACATCGAACACGGTTGGTCTTGGGGATACCACCGGACTCTATCACGGCACGCAGCAGATCAATCAGGCGCAGATGGACCGCTGGTCGCTTGTCGCGACCCTGAACTATCTGTCCCATGATGCGGAAGCCGCGATCGTCCTGGCCAAAAGTCCGCATTACAACACCGACAAGGGCCGCAAGACCATCAACCAGATGGTGACGGTTGCCGACCTGACGCGGACGGCATTCATGAACGGCGACCTGTCCACCGTGATGTCGCCGCGCACCGTGCTGAACTGGGCGCAGAACGCCGAGATTTTCCGTAACGTCGGCTATGCCTTCAGGCTTACCTTCCTGAACAAGTGCGACGAACTGGAACGTCAGACGGTAGCCGAATTCTATCAGCGCTGCTTTGATGAAGAACTGCCCGAAAGCGCCGCCCGCGCCGCGATGAAATAGGCAGGACCAAGGTGATGAATGGCTTGATCCCGTCCTGCGTCATTGGCGGTCTGGCGGGTTTCTGGCTGTTTGCCGCCACGCCAGCCCTTGCCCTTGACCCCGACGCCGAGGATGCTGCGGCCTGTGTCGGGCATTACAGCGCGGTGGCACAGGCGGAAATCCTTGTCGGCGGATCCGATGGCGCGCGGGGGCTGGAACCCGCCGACGCCGAACTGTGGCGCAGGATCGTCCGTGCGGCGCGCGGCACGGCGTCAGATGACGAGCTTCTGGAAAAGGCCGCGGAATCGGCCCGCAACAGCCTGCCCTACGCGATGGGCTTTCTGAACGGACAGACCGAAGTGACGGTTGACGCGACGACAGGCCCCAAAAACCCGGATGATTATCTGACCGCGATGGGCAAGTTCTGCTGGAACATCGAACAGCGTTTCGCGCCTTCCGAATAGCGTTTAGACCGCAGTATCGCCAAGCAGCGGCAGCTTGCGCAACAGATCGCGCATGATCGCCATGTCCCAGGGCAGGAATTCCGTGATGCCCAGCCCGACGACTTCGGTCGCACCGGCCACATCGGACAACAGCCGCAAGACCTGTTCGATACGCATCCGGCCCTGCGGAATGCCGTCAAACGCGCCACGCGGGGCATCGGGGCGGGAAAAATACAGGGTGCGCAGTTCTCCGGGGTCGATCACATCCAGATCGAAATGGACGGCAAGCTTTGTCGCCCCCGTCGCCTTCAGCCAGTCGAGCACTTTGCCGGACCCGTCGAGAAGGTCGTTTGGCGTGGCCATATGCAGGCCAAGCCGGTCAAGCCGGCCGCGTTCGACGGGACTCATGTCATAAAGCCCGGCATACATCACATTGGCCGGTTTGAGCGGGCGGGGCACCCGCGCGATAAATTCGGCATCCCCTTCGCCCAACAACTGGCCCAGCACCATGGCATGGGCGTTCGGGGTTTCGTCTGCCGTCATGATATCGGGATGGGCATCGACCCATAGCACCGCCAGGTCGCCGCCGTAACGGTCATTCAGATAAGCAAACGGTGCAAGATCGACCCCACAATCGCCGCCAAGAACGACGACGCGGGCGGGCTGGTTTTCCCGCAGGATCGCCATGGCCGCATCGGCCTGGGCCAGAACGGCCCGCCGTGCGCGGATGCCGTCCTGAACTGCAAGCGTGGCGTCATCTGGCGCGGGGACGTCGATGGTGAATTCCGCCCCGTTCGCGCCCGGGGCAAGCCAGCCCAGAAGCTGCGCCCCGAAATGATAAAGCGGCAGCCCGCCGCCCTGCCATTGCGCGAAATTCAGCCGCAGAACCTTGTCGCCCATCATCCGCCTGCCCGCGTTACGCTTTGCATGCGCCAAAGGCTATGTCAGGGCGCGGGTTGCTGCCAGCCCGATTGATGGGGCTGGCAGCAAGGTATGTGCGAAGCGTGCCGCAAGGGCCACCGCGCACCCGATCAGCCGCGTGCGGCTTTCGTCGCGTTGGCCCACCAGACCAGATCATCCAGCGTGGCTTTCGCGGCAGGCAGCAGATTGGCCTCGACGTCCGCCATGTTGCCCGATCCGCCCATGCCGGGGTGAACCTTGAAGAAATCGGCCATACCAAGATGCACCGCATTCCGGGTGGGTACCATCTGAAGCTCGACCGAGATCAGGCGCAGATGTTCCAGCGCACGGGTGCCGCCGACCGAACCGTAGGCGAAGGCGGTCATCGGCTTGTGCGCCCATTCCACATAGGCCTGATCCAGTGCGTTCTTCAGCGCCCCTGTGATCGAGCGGTTGTATTCCGCCACGACAAAGATGTAACCATCGAATTCGCCAATCTTTTTCTGCCACGTCACGGCTGCTTCCGATTGCGACGGCACCCAGGCGTTCGAGGCAACCTCGTCAAAGAACGGCAGGTCGAAATCGCGCAGGTCGACCAGTTCCACATCCATGTCGGTGCGGGCCTTTGCCTGTTTCAGCATCCACTGTGCTGGCACATCTGCAAAACGGGTTTTGCGGGTCGAGCCGATGATAAGGGCGATCTTGGGTTTTGCGGGCATGGGGGTCTGTCCTGTAATGCAATTTGCGATATCTCCAATCTGCTGTTTCGGGCGAGAAAATCAATTCTCACAGGATGCGGGCGGTCTGTGCGCTGACGCACGATATGGATGGGGATCGGGCCAATCCATCCATCCCGCCCTTGCCCGTCACGCGGCAGGGTGATTTACCTTGGCCATGACCAAACCCAGCGACAACCCCGCCGATCCCTTCAAGAAGGCGCTTGCCGAAGCGACCAAGGTTCTGGCCGATGACCCGGACCTGACGGTGACCTATTCCGTCGATCCGCCCGGGATGACGGCGGATTCCATGCGCCTGCCGCAGGTCAGCCGCCGCCTGTCGGTGGACGAGGTGTTGCTGGCGCGCGGAACCGCCGACGCCTTTGCCCTGCGCCGCCGCCACCATAACGATGCCACCTACAATCGCTATCTGCCGCAGGGCCAGATGGCGCGCGACCTGTACGAGGCGATGGAAACCGCAAGATGCGAGGCCGTGGGTGCGCGCGACATGCCCGGTACGCTGGGCAATATCGACGCCAAGATCGCCCACGAAGCCGCGCGCAAGGGCTATGCCCAGATCACACAGGCCGCCGATGCACCGCTTGCCGTGGCGGCGGGCTATCTGGTGCGGCATCTGGCCACGGGGCGCGCGCTGCCACGTGGCGCCGACAATGTGATGGAGCTGTGGCGTGGCTTCATCGAGGACCAGGCGGCGGGAACGCTGGACGGCATCGGCGACGCCCTTGCCGATCAGGCGGCCTTTGCCCGGCTGACCCGCAAGGTGATCGCCGATCTTGGCTATGGCGATCAGCTGGGCGACGACCCCGATGCAGGTGAGGAAGAAGACGCGTCCGGGGAGGAGGCCGAGGAGCAGCCCGACGAGGACGATCAGCAATCGCAAAGCGATGAGCAGTCCGAGGATGCCGAGGCCAGCCCGGAACAAAGCCAGGATGATAGTCAGGATGCAAGTCAGGCACAGGTCAGCATGGACGACCTTGCCGATGCCGAACTGTCGGACGAGGCCGAACTGCCAGAAGGCGAGGCGCCGCTGGAACCGCCCCCGCCTGCCCCCTATTCCGACGCCGATCCTAATTATGCCGTCTATCTGACGGATTTTGATGAGGAAATCAAAGCCGAGGAACTGGCAGAGCCCGCCGAACTTGATCGGTTGCGCGCCTATCTGGACCAGCAGCTTGATCCGCTGAAAGGCGCGGTGAGCCGTCTGGCCAACAAGCTGCAACGCCGCCTGCAAGCCCAACAGAACCGGTCGTGGGAGTTCGATCGGGAAGAAGGCATTCTGGATGCCGGTCGGCTGGCCCGCGTGGTGGCCAATCCGACGACGCCGCTGTCCTTCAAGGTCGAAAAGGATACCGAATTTCGCGATACGGTGGTTACGCTGCTGATCGACAATTCCGGATCGATGCGGGGGCGGCCGATTTCCATCGCCGCAATCTGCGCCGATGTGCTGGCCCGCACGCTGGAACGCTGTCAGGTCAAGGTGGAAATCCTGGGCTTCACCACCCGCGCGTGGAAGGGCGGGCAGGCGCGCGAACGCTGGCTGGCGCAGGGTCGCCCGCAGCAGCCGGGCCGCCTGAACGACCTGCGCCACATCATCTACAAATCTGCCGATGCGCCGTGGCGGCGGGCGCGGGCCAACCTTGGCCTGATGATGAAGGAAGGGCTGCTGAAGGAAAACATCGACGGCGAGGCGCTGGAATGGGCGCACCGTCGCATGGTCGGGCGGCGCGAGGTGCGCAAGATCCTGATGGTGATTTCCGACGGCGCGCCGGTCGACGATTCAACCCTGTCCGTCAACCCCGCGAATTATCTGGAAAAACACCTGCGCGACGTGATCGCCATGGTGGAAAAGCGCCGTGCCGTCGAACTGATCGCCATCGGCATCGGCCATGACGTGACCCGCTATTACCAGCGCGCGGTGACGATCACCGATGTCGAGCAGCTTGCCGGTGCGATGACCGAACAGCTTGCCGCGCTGTTCGACAGCGACCCCCGGAAACGGGCGCGGGTGCTGGGGATGAAGCGGGTGGCGTGATGTACCAGACCTTCACCACCACCTCGCACCCGGAACACGGCCCCGCGCGCCTTGCTGCCCTGCGGGAGGAACTGGCGCGGGTGGGCGTGGACGGGTTCATCGTGCCGCGCGCCGATGCGCATCAGGGTGAATATGTCGCCCCGCATGACGAGCGGTTGTCCTGGCTGACCGGATTTACCGGATCGGCCGGATTCTGCATCGTTCTGCCGGATATTGCGGGGGTGTTCATCGACGGTCGCTATCGCACACAGGTCAGGGCACAGGTCGACCTGGCGCATTTCACCCCGGTCAACTGGCCCGAGGTCAAGGCAGGGCCATGGCTTCGCGACCATGCGCGAAATGTCCGGCGGATCGGCTTTGACCCGTGGCTCCATACACCGCGCGAGATTGACGAAATGGAAACGGCGCTAGCCGGCAGCGACATCGTTCTGGTTCCGCTGGCAGCCAACCCGGTCGATGCCATCTGGCATGACCAGCCTGCACCGGCCTGCGGCAAGGTTGCCGTGCAGCCGATTGAATATGCGGGGGAAAGCTCTGCCGACAAACGCGCGCGTCTGGGCAGGGCGCTGGCCGATGCCGACCAGCGCGCTGCGGTGATTACCCTGCCGGACAGTATTTCATGGCTGCTGAACATCCGCGGCACCGACGTGGCGCGCAACCCGGTGGTTCAGGCCTTTGCCGTGCTGTACGAAACCGGCCGTGTCGACCTGTTCATTGACCCGGCGAAGCTGGATGACGCCGTTTGTGCCCATCTGGCCGAGGGCGTGACCCTGCACCCTCCGCAGGAGTTTCTTCCGGCCTTGCGCCGTTTGAAAGGCCCCGTCCGGCTGGACAAGACCAGTGTGCCGGTCCGCGTGGCGCAGGACCTGGCAGCCGCGCAGGTTGAAACCGGATGGGGCGACGATCCCTGTCTGTTGCCCAAGGCCCGCAAGAACCCGGCGGAAATCGCCGGAACGGTCGAGGCACACCTGCGCGACGCTGCCGCGATGGTCGAATTCCTGGCCTGGTTCGACCGGACCGCACCAAAGGGCGGCCTGACCGAGATCGAGGTCGTGCAAAAGCTGGAAGGGTTTCGCCGCGCCACCAATGCGCTGCGCGAGATCAGCTGTGAAACCATATGCGGATCGGGGCCGAACGGGGCTGTGATCCACTATCGCGTGACCGAGGCCACCAACCGTGCGCTTCGGCATGACGATGTCGTGGTCATCGATTCCGGAGGGCAGTATCTGGACGGCACGACAGACATCACCCGCACGGTGGCGGTCGGAAATCCGGGGGAGGAGGTGCGCGCCTGCTTTACCCGCGTGCTTCAGGGGATGATCGCCATTTCGCGCCTGCGCTGGCCGGTGGGGCTGGCGGGTCGTGATCTGGATGCGCTGGCGCGATATCCTTTGTGGCTGGCAGGGCAGGATTATAACCACGGCACCGGCCACGGCGTCGGCGTTTACCTGTCGGTTCACGAAGGGCCGCAGCGGCTTAGCCGCGTGTCGGATGTGCCATTGGAACCCGGCATGATCCTGTCGAACGAACCGGGCTATTACCTCGAGGGGGCTTTCGGCATCCGCATCGAAAATCTGATTGTGGTTCAGGCGGCCCCTGCCCTGCCCGGTGGCGATGCCGACCGCAGGATGCTGGATTTCCTGACGCTGACCTACGTGCCGATTGACCGCAGGCTGATCGTGCCGGAAATGCTGAGCACGGGCGAACGCGACTGGCTGAACCGGTATCACGCCGAGGTGCGCAGTAAGGTCGGCCCGCGTGTTCAGGCAGATGCCCTGACCTGGCTTGTGGCGGCAACCGAACCGCTGTGACGGAACACCAATACCGCAAAGGGGCGCCGCTGCGCCCCTGTCGTCATGTCCTTAGAAACGGCTGGCGAACTTGCCCGCGTCGATTTCGCGCTGGCGAACTTCCAGATCGTAAAGGTTGGCCGAACCGGCCAGATAGGCTTCCTCAAGCTCGAAACGGCTGGGAAGGTGGAACCCGCGAAGGGCTTTTTTCATCGTGCGGAACATCGTCTTTTCCATCTTGCATATGCAGCGAAACCTTTCGCTGTTGCAGCAAAGATAGGCGAAGTGATGAGGCGCACAAGGCATGAGTTTTGCTATCTGTCATGCAGAAATTGCATGCCTTATGAAATTCATCGCAAATATGTCACATTCACCCTCGTGCTGCGGAAAGATCGGGATCAATGGTCCGCAAGAACAGCGATTGTTCGCCATTCGCGGAAATTACACCTGTCTGCCCTGAAGCAGTTCGATAGCCGCAGCCCGCGCGGCATCCGTCACAGTGTCCCCGGAAAGCATACGTGCCAGTTCATCGACGCGCTCCGCCTGTGAAAGTGCCACGACACTCGACGTTGTAACATCCCTTGTGACTCGCTTTTCCACGCGCCAGTGATGCGCGGCCAGCGCAGCCACCTGGGGGCTGTGGGTGACGACAAGCACCTGCCCGCCCACGGCCAGTGCCGCCAGCCTGCGCCCTACCGCATCAGCCGTAGCGCCGCCCACCCCGCGGTCGATTTCATCAAAGATCATCGTCATCCCGTCACCTCCACGTGACAGGCAGACCTTCAGCGCCAGCAGAAAACGTGAAAGCTCCCCCCCCGAGGCGATGCGGTCCAGCGGCCCCGAGGGCGCACCGGGGTTGGTCGCCACGGTAAAGGCAACGGCGTCGCGTCCCTCTGGCCCCGGCTCTGCCGATGACAGGTCGGTACGGAACAAGGCCCGTTCCATCTTCAGCGGCGGCAGTTCATGGGCCATGGCGGCATCCAGCAGCCCCGCCGCTGCGCGACGCGCCTCATGCGCTTGCACCGACAGCCGGTCATAGTCCGCCTCTGCCGCGCGCAGCCGGTCGGCATGGGCACGCAGATCGTGCGCGCCCCCGTCTATCGAGGCGAGCCTTGCCCGCAGCCCGTTGGCAAAGCCACCCAGATCATCAGGCAACACGCCATGCTTGCGGGCCAGCGCGCGGATCGCAAACAGCCGTTCTTCAACCCGCTCCAGCTCTGCCGGGTCAAAATCCAGGTCTTCAAGCACGCGCGCGACGCCTTGCTCTGCCTCGCCCAGTTCGACCAGTGTGCGGGACAGGGCCGCCAAGGGGGCGTCCAGCACGCCTTCGGCCTTGTCGGCGGCACCTTCCAGCCAGCGCGTCGCGTCGATCAGCAGGCGTTCCGCCCCCTCTGCGGAAAGCGCAGCATGCGCGCGCGCGATGTCATCGCGGATACGTGCCGCACCCTGCATCATGCGCCGCCTGGCATCCAGTGCCGCATCCTCGCCTGTCTCGGGGGCAAGCTGGTCAAGCTCTGCCACGGCATGACGCAGAAAATCCTCATCCCGTCGGGCGGTTTCAAGCGCGGCTTCCGCATCGGCCAGCGCCCTGCGCGCGTCGGACATTGCCCGCCACGCGCCCCGCAGCGGGGTCAGGTCAAGCCCAGCAAAGGCATCAAGCAACTGCCGGTGGCCCCGCGGGTTCAGCAGACCACGGTCATCATGCTGGCCATGCAGTTCCACAAGCGTATCCGACAGGGCGCGCAAAACCTCGCCCGACACACGCCGATCGTTGATCCAGGCGGTCTTGCGGCCATCGGCGCTGTTTACGCGGCGCAGGATCAGTTCGTCACTGCACTCGATGCCCGCCTCGGCCAGCACGGCCTGCGCCGGATGGTCGGTGGGCAGATCGAAATCGGCGGTGACCTCTCCCTGCGCAGCCCCGGCGCGAACCAGTTCTGCCCGGCCACGCCAGCCCAGCACGAAACCCAGACAATCCAGAAGAATCGACTTGCCTGCGCCGGTTTCCCCGGTCAGCGCGTTTAGCCCCGGCTGAAAGGTCAGGTCCAGCCGGTCGATAAGAAGCATGTCGCGTATCTGCAGGCCGCGCAGCATGGCAGCCCCCGGTCAGATCCACTTGCCGCGCAGCACCTGACGATAGACCTGCGCCAGCCAGCTGTCGCCAGCGGGTTCGGGCCGCAGCCCGCGACCGGTCAGCAGCGCAAAACTGTCCTGATACCAGTCGGTCGACTGGAAGTTGTGGCCCAGGATGGCACCCGCCGTCTGCGCCTCATCCGTCAGCCCCAGCGACAGATAGCATTCCACCAGCCGGTGCAGGGCCTCGGGGGTGTGGGAGGTCGTCTGGAATTCCTCGACCACCACACGGAATCTGCTGATCGCCGCCGAATAGTGTCCACGCTTCAGGTAATAGCGCCCGATTTCCATCTCTTTCGCGGCAAGATGATCGAAGGCCAGATCGAATTTCAGGATGGCAGACCGCGCATATTCGCTGTCGGGGTATTCCTCGATCACCGCACGCAGCGCCTGAAGCGCCTGGAAGGTCAGCCCCTGATCGCGCCCGACCTCGTCAATCTGGTCGTAATAGGACAGCGCCAGAAGATACTGGGCATAGGCCGCGTCCTCTTCCCCCGGATAGAAGTCGACATAGCGCTGCGCAGCGGCGCGGCTGTTTTCGTAATCCTTGTCGCGGTGATAGGAATAGGCCTGCATGATCAGCGCGCGCTTGGCCCATTCGGAATAGGGGTAAAGCCGTTCGACTTCAGAGAAATATCGGACGGCGTCCTTGGGGCGCTTGTTCGCCTCAAGTTCATACTCGCCGCGCTCATAGATTTCTTCGGCGGTGAAATTATCCAGTGGCACATCTTTGGGTGAACCGCCGCCGCAGGCTGAAAGCGTCAGCGCAAGAAGGATTCCCGCGAAGCCACGCGCCGCCGATGTCCCGCCTGCCATGTTCTGTCTTCCTCATCGACTTCGCGCGCCCGGCCTTTGCGGCACCGGCTTGCACAACCCCGCTTGCCAGTCTCGTAGCACAGAAAAATCGGGGGCGCAAAACGCCTTGCGGCAAAAATAACCGTCAGTGGTGCGCGCGTGCGTCGCCCTTGCAAACGCCGGTGCCCGGCAGCATGGCCTGGGTCGTGTCGCCGCATTCGACAATGCGGAAGGCTTCTGGATCAAGGAACAGGGCGCGCAGCAGCCGGTTGGTCATCGCATGACCAGCACGGTTGCCGGTATAGCGGCCCAGAATCGGCCCGCCGGCAAGGAACAGGTCACCCAGCGCATCCAGCATCTTGTGACGCACGGGTTCATCGCTGTAGCGCAGGCCACCCGGCGAAAGTACGCGGTCGCCCTCGACCACCACGGCGTTTTCGAACGTGCCGCCCAGCGCAAGCCCATTGGCCCGCATCGCATCCACATCGGCCTTGCGGCAGAACGTGCGGCTGTCGGACAATTCGCGCACAAAGGCCCCGTTGGCCATGTTCAGCGTCTTTTCCTGCGCCCCGATTGCCGCATCGGCAAAGTCGATACGGAAATCGATTTCCAGCGTCTCGGCGGGTTCCAGCCGGGCGAAAGCCTCGCCATCGCGAACCTCTACCGTCTTCAGCACCCGGAACGCCCGCACCGGCGCATCCAGCATCCGCACACCCCGCGCCCGGATACCGGCCACGAAAGGCGCAGCAGAGCCATCAAGGATCGGCACTTCCGGGCCATCGATTTCGATCATGGCATTATGAACACCACATCCGGCAAGCGCGGCCATCACATGTTCGATGGTCGAAACGCTGACACCCGAAGGGTTGGCGACAAGCGTGCACAGTTTCGACGGCACGACCGAATCCCACCGTGCCGGAATCAGCGCATCGCCTTCGGTGATATCCGTCCGGCGGAACCAGATGCCGAACTCTGCCGCGGCGGGCGAGATGGTCATGCGAACCGGCTGACCCGAATGCAGGCCCATGCCGGTAAAGCTGACAGACGATCTGATCGTGGTTTGCACCTGCGTGCCCTCAATGATTGCCGGATCTCTGCCCGGCCACATTCAGGTAACCACGACACGCTTCTGTAACAATTCACTCTTTGTAACGGCTTGCAACAATGACGCCGCATCGCGGCGACATTTCGCCGGTTTGCCCCCAGATGGGCTGCAACTCATTGATAAAAAACAACAAGGGCCAGATTGCTCTGGCCCTTGTTGTGTTCAAAACGACGTGGCGTCAGTTGGCCTGACGGCGCAGGAAAGCCGGGATTTCGATGCGATCCTGCTCTGGATCGGCGGCAGGTTCGTCATCATAGGCGGTCACCGGCGGCTGCTGGCGCGCGGCTTGCGGCGCGGCGCGCTCTGCTTCGGGGTGATGGCCGGTCATCCGGTTCAGCAGCGAGTTGATGCCAAACCGGGGCTTTTCCGGTGCCGGACGGGCAACCGGGGCCTGAGGCTGAGGCGAAACCAGAGGACCGCGCTGCGGTGCCTTTTCGACCGCCGCCCGCAGCCGGGCCAGCGTTTCCGGCGAAGGGATACCTGCGGCACGCGGGCGCGGCGCGACAAAGTCGGCGGCATCGGGCAGGTTGCGCGGAATTTCCGCGCGGGGCGCCGGTTGCGGCTGCGCTTGCGGGCGATAGGCGGGCGGCGGCACGTCATCTTCGCCGAACAGCCCGTCATTCGGATCATCCGCAAACAGCGAACGTTCGTTCATCCGCGGCTCGGGGATACGCGCATCTGTTGTGCGGGTTTCCACGACGGGGCGGCCAAGGCCAAGCTGCGCACGTTCGATCGACGGTGACGACGCGGGCTGCGCAGGCGCAGGACGCGCAACGGTTTCAGGAGCGGGGGCTGCGGTTTCCGCTGCAACTTCGGCACCGCTGCGCAGCGGTTCAGCCAGGGTACGGCGGTTCACCGGGTTTTCCGCTGCGGCCGGGGCCGCATCGATGCCGGTCGCAACCACAGAAACCCGGATCGTGCCTTCCATCGTGGTGTCAAGCGTGGAGCCGACGATGATGTTCGCGTCAGGATCGACCTTTTCACGAATGATGTTCGCGGCTTCGTCCAGCTCGAACAGGGTCACGTCGTAGCTGCCGGTGATGTTGATCAGCACGCCCTTGGCGCCGTTCAGGCTGATTTCGTCCAGCAGCGGGTTGGCGATGGCCTTTTCGGCAGCATGGATCGCGCGATCTTCGCCCGATGCCTCGCCCGTGCCCATCATCGCCTTGCCCATTTCGTCCATCACTGCGCGCACGTCGGCGAAGTCAAGGTTGATCAGGCCGGGGCGCACCATCAGGTCGGTCACGCCCTTGACGCCCTGATAGAGCACGTCGTCAGCAATGGCGAAAGCTTCAGAGAAGGTGGTCTTTTCATTCGCCAGACGGAACAGGTTCTGGTTCGGAATGATGATCAGCGTATCAACGACCTTTTGCAGTGCCTCGATACCGGCTTCGGCCTGACGCATGCGCTTGGCACCCTCGAACTGGAAGGGTTTGGTCACGACGCCGACGGTCAGCACACCCAGTTCACGCGCGGCCTGCGCGATGATCGGGGCCGCACCTGTGCCGGTGCCGCCGCCCATGCCGGCGGTGATGAAGCACATGTGTGCCCCCGCCAGATGGTCGATGATTTCCTCGATGGTTTCTTCGGCGGCTGCGGCACCAACCTGCGGGCGAGCCCCTGCGCCCAGCCCTTCGGTCACTTTCACACCCATCTGGATGCGTGCCGCCGACTTGTTTTGCGCCAGCGCCTGCGAATCGGTGTTTGCGACCACGAACTCAACACCCTCGAGCTGCTTCTCGATCATGTTGTTGACCGCGTTGCCGCCCGCGCCGCCCACGCCAAAGACCGTGATGCGCGGTTTCAGTTCCGTGCTGTCGCTCATCGTGAGGTTCAAAGCCATCTCTGCCCGCCTTTTTTTCCACTTCCGACCGTTCCGGCCGCATTCCCCGAATTGACCGGACAATACAGGCCGTCCCCGGTCAGGTCACCAAAAAAACGCAAAACTGCCACAAAATGTGGGGTCAGCGTGCTCGATCTAAGCGGCATCTCGCCGGTATCTACCGCATCTTGCGGATTACCAGTTATCCTTGAACCACCTGACGGCCCTTTTCAGCGACCTTGCCGGGTATCTCTCGTTGGGAATCTCGAAATCCCACCATTCATCTTGTGGGTGCGCCGCAAATAGACACAACCCGATGGAAGAAGCAAAGGCTGCCCCTGTCGCTGCCTGCGGAAGACCCTGCACACGCAACGGGCGGCCGAGCCGCACCTGATTCCCCAGGATGCGCGCCGCCATGCCGTCCAGACCGGGAATCTGGCTTGCCCCGCCGGTCAGCACGATCTGCTGTGTCGGCAGATGCTCGAATCCGGCAGCGTCCAGCCGCGCCCGGACCTCTTCCAGAATCTCCTCGACCCTGGGGCGCATGATCCCGATCAGCTCCGCCCGGCTGACCCGGCGGCGGTCCTTGTCCCAGTCGCCGGAATCGCCACCGATCTCGATCATCTCGCGATCATCCATGCCGGTGGCATGCACGCCGCCAAACATGGTCTTGATTCTTTCGGCCGTGCCAATCGGCACCTGCAGCCCCCGCGCGATATCCATGGTCACATGATCGCCGCCCAGCCGCACGGTATCGGCAAAGATCATGTGCTTCTTGATGAAGATCGAAATCCCCGTGGTCCCGCCGCCCATGTCGATACAGGCGGCACCCAGTTCCTGTTCATCCTCGACCAGCGCGGAAAGCCCCGCGACATAGGCCGATGAGGCAATCCCCGCCAGTTCAAGATCGCAGCGCTTCACGCAATGCAGCAGGTGCTGGATCGTGTCGGTGGCTACCGTCAGCAGGTGCATGTCGACGGCAAGGCGGTTGCCAAGCTGCCCGCGCGGATCGCCCATGCCGGTGCGATGGTCGAGCGCGAAATTGACGGGCTGGGCATGGATCACATCGCGCCCGGCCCCCAGATCGGGCATCTCGCAGGCCGCCAGCGCCCGCGCCACATCCTGCTCGCGAACGGTGCCGTCGGGCAGCGCCGCCTCTCCCGCCAGTCCGTAGGATCGCGGGCGACCGCCGGACAGACAGGCGATCACGTGATCAACGCGCACCCCGGCCATTTTCTGTGCCGATTGCACGACGGTTCGGATGGCACGCTCGGTTTCCGCCAGCACATCTGTTTCGCCAAAGCGCACACCACGGGATCGCGTCGTCGCCGCCCCGATGACACGGAAGCGCGACTGCCCGGCCAGCGGGCCGACGCCATCATGCCCTGCCATATGGTCGGGGCCGTCGAAACGCAGCACCAGACAGGCAATCTTTGAAGATCCGATATCCAGGATGGCGACTACACCGCGCTGCATGGCGGCAAGCCGCATGTTCCGCATGGCGCGCTGTGTTTGATAGAGATCGATCATCCCTCGTTGGCTCCTGTCAGCATGCCCCGCATGCGGCGAAGGTTTTCTGCCGCGCCGGGGGCAAGGCGCAGCGTGGGCCGGGTGGCATTGCGCATGTCGATCACGACGATGTCGCGGGACAGCAGGTCCTGCGCCTGGTGCAGCGCGACAACCCTTTGCAGGGCGGCGACCGGATCGCGTTCGGGCAGCAGGATGCGCTGGTCGGGGTCCAGCACCAGATCCCAGCGGCGCTCGCCCACGCGGACAATCCCGCGCAGGCGATCGGCAATCGGGCGGGCCGCATGAAACAGCGCCAGCGCTTCGTCCACGCGATCCGTCGCGCCCTCGCCCGCGATCAGGGGCAGATCGGCACGCGTGGTGCGGTCTTCCAGTGCGGCGACACGGTGGCCGGTGGCATCGACGAGTTCAAGCGCATCGCGCCCGCGCCAGACGAGGGCGGGGATACGCTCGGTAACCGCGAGTTCCAGAACGCCGCCGGGACGGATGCGCAGATCGGCCCGCGCCACGGCGTCCAGACCCTCGGCAGTCTTGCGCATGCCTTCCAGATCAAGATGAAACGAGCTGATCGGAAACCGGATGGGCAGCGCCGCGCGCAATTCGCGGGACAGTTCGGGCGACGCACCCTCGACCGCAAGCATGCCCACCATGAATTCGGGGCGTTCCTGCACCTGTCGGCGGATGTCGGCGTACCAGTCCGCGATGTCCTGACGGCGGCCTTCGTCCCCGAAATAGGCCAGTGCGGCGGCCAGCACCATCCCGGCAGGCAGGCCCACCCGCAGGAAGCGCCGGAACGAAGGCGTCAGCCACAGCCGGTTCAGGCGATAGGTCATGCGGCTCGGTGCCGGATCGCGGCGCGGCTCTGCTGCGCGGGCGGCGATGCGCCTTTCGCCCTTCAGCGGTCGCATGAGGCGTCCTCCACCATCCATGCGACCAGATCGGGGAATGAGATTCCGCAATGCGCGGCCTGTTCAGGGGCCAGCGACGTGGGTGTCATGCCGGGCTGGGTATTGGTTTCCAGCAGGATCAGCCCGGCCAGACCGCGTGTCTCATCCCAGCGGAAATCGGTGCGCGACAGGCCCCGGCAGCCAAGAACCTGATGGGCGCGTTGAGCGTAGCCCAGACAGGCATCGGCAATATCTGCCGGAATATCGGCGGGGATCACGTGCCGCGATCCGCCGGGCGCGTATTTGGCATCATAGTCATACCAGCCCGAGGTGACGATATCGGTCACACACAGCGGCCGGTCGCCCATCACCGCCACGGTCATTTCCCGGCCCGGAGCATAGGTTTCCACCATCACCCGGCGCGGCATGGTGCTGGCCAGACGCGGGGCATTGCCTCCCTCGCGCACGATATAGACGCCAACGGACGATCCTTCGTTGTTGGGCTTGACCACATAGGGCGGCGGCAGCACATGGCCTGCCTCCACCTCCTCTGCCGTGGCGATCACGCTGTCCACCACCGGCAAGCCGGCGGCACGGTAAACGTCCTTGGTCCGCGCCTTGTCCATCGCCAGGGCGGACGCCAGCACACCCGAATGCGTATAGGGGATGCGCAGCCATTCCAGCAGGCCCTGCACACAGCCGTCTTCGCCCCAGCGGCCATGCAGGGCGTTGAAGGCGACATCGGGGGCAAGGGCAGCCAGACGCGCAGGCAGATCGGGGCCGCAATCGACCTCGGTCACCTTGAATCCCGCCTCACGCAGCGCCGCGGCGCATTCGCGCCCGGAAACAAGCGACACCTCTCGTTCTGCCGAGGGGCCGCCCATCAATACCGCCACATGGGTGGATGCCCTGCTCGACATTCCCGCCACGTTCTGCCCGCCTGCCCCGTTTCGGGGTCTTGTTCGCGCTTATGCGCTTTTTCTTTGCCTCATCGCGCCATCATCACGGGGCCGGTTCGCCGACCCTCATGATTTCCCACTCTAGCGTCAAGCCGCTGGATTGGAAAACCCTTTTTCTGACCTCTTCGCCCAATTCTTCCAGATCGGCGGCCGTTGCCCCGCCCGCGTTGATCAGGAAGTTGGAATGCATCTCGCTCATCTGCGCGCCGCCATGCCGGGCACCGCGCATCCCGGCCTGATCGATCAGCTTCCACGCCTTCAGATCATGCACATCGTCGGCCCGCCCGGTCGAGGAAAACCCGGCCGGATTGCGGAAGGTCGACCCGGCGCTGCGGTCTTTCGTGGGCTGGCTGGCATCGCGGCGGGCAATCTGGTCGGTCATCCGCGCCTCCAGCGCTGCCGGGTCACCGCCGTCCGCCCGGAACCGCGCTCCGGTGATGACCCAGCCGTCGGGCAGGGTAGAGGAGCGATAGGCCAGATGCAGGTCGGCGGCGGGGATGGTGACCGCATGCCCGGCCCGAGTGACCGCGCTCACCTCGATCAGGTGATCGGCGACATATGATCCATAGCAGCCCGCGTTCATCCGCACCGCCCCGCCGATGGAGCCGGGAATGGTGCGCAGGAAGGTAAGGTCAAGGCCCGCTTCCGCCGCGCGGCGGGCGACATGGGCATCCAGCGCGGCGGCCCCGGCGATGATGGTATCGCCATCGGTATCGATGGCGTTGAACCCCCGCCCCAGCCGGATCACCACGGCGCGGATCCCGCCATCCCGCACGATCAGGTTAGAACCCACCCCCATCGGGAAGACCGTGATTTCCGGCGGCAGGTCGCGCAGGAAGGCCGCAAGATCATCCGCATCCGCCGGCTGGAACAGCCAGTCGGCAGGGCCGCCGACGCGCAGCCAGGTGAGGTCGGCAAGGGCGCGGTGCGGGGGGAGGGTGCCGCGAGGAGTGGGAAGCGTGGTCATGAGGCCGGGATAGCGGGGGGGAGGGAAAGGGGCAAGGGGGAGGCCAGTGCAACGCCGCCCCGGCGCAGGCCGGGGCCTCAAAATTTTGCTCACTATCACCGGCGCCCCGGCCTGCGCCGGGGCGTGAAGTTGAAGCGGAAGGGGTGGCTGAGCTTCGAGGCCCCGGATAAGTTCCGG
>JBOFCO010000105.1:0-22360 GCA_051646105.1 Paracoccaceae bacterium | reverse complement strand
GTCGCACCGGGGGTCGAGGCGACAGCGCGGGCATGGACCTGGCCGATGCGGCCGGCACCGAGGATGGCAAAACGTAGGGTCATTCCGATTGTTCCTTGTTCGGGTCGTCAGATTTGGGGCTGGACAGAAATCCCGGCTGGCGGGAAGAAGGGCCCGCGTCACCGCAGGCCCCAAGATCAATGATGGTTCTGGCACGGCCGAGCGGAAACAGCCATTTATGCCTTGTAAGTAGGGGGGCTACGCCGCCCCCGCAAACTCCGCCCCGGTCTTGGCGCCGGTGATGTAGGAAACCACATCCTCACCGCTGGTTTCCGACTTGCGAAGGTTGGCCACGATGCGCCCGCGCCGGAAGACGATGATCCGGTCGACCAGATCGAACACCTGCCGCATGTTGTGGCTGATCAGGATCAGCGGCTCGCCCGCCTCTTTCAGGGTGCGGATGATGTTTTCCACCTGCGCGGTTTCCTGCACGCCCAGCGCCGCCGTCGGTTCGTCCATGATGACGAGCTTTGACTTGAAGGCCGCCGTGCGGGCGATGGCCACGCATTGCCGCTGGCCGCCCGACATGTTGCGGATGGTGTTCATCAGGTTCGGGATCTTGACCCCGGTCTTGACCAGCGCCTGCATCGTGGCATCGCGCATTGCCCTCTTGTCCAGGATCGAGAACGGCCCAAGGCGGAAGCGGAATTTTTCCCGGCCCAGGAACAGGTTCGATGGCACGTCAAGGTCGTCGGCCAGCGCAAGGGTCTGGAACACCGTTTCGATCCCGGCCTCGCGCGCCTCGATCGGGCTTTCGAACGTGTGTTCCACCCCGTCAAAGATGATCTGGCCGCGGGTGGGGCGCTCAACGCCGGTGATCTGGCGCACAAAGGTGGATTTCCCCGCCCCGTTGTCGCCCATGATCGCCACGTGTTCACCCTTTTCCAGGGTGAAATTGGCGTCAGACAGCGCGTGGACACCGCCGTAGTGTTTGGTCAGGCCGCGCGTTTCAAGAATGATGTCAGCCATGTCGATTACCCCCGTCCGCGTTTCTGCTGACGCCACTGGTCCAGCACAACCGCACCCACGATGATGACGCCCTTGACCATTTCCTGATAATAGGCGTCGAGCTTGAGGAAGGTGAAGCCAGAGATGATGACACCGAAGATCAGCGCGCCCAGCACCGTGCCGAGGATCGATCCCCGCCCGCCCTGCAGGCTGACGCCGCCGATCACCGCCATGGCGATGGCATCAAGTTCATACATGACCCCCATGCCCGCCTGTGCCGTCAGGTTCTTGGACGACAGCACGATGGCGGCCAGCGCAGCCAGCATTCCGGCGATGCTGTAGACCAGCACCTTGTGATTGTTGACCTTGATCCCCGACATGCGGCTGGCCTGTTCGTTGGACCCGACCGCATAGCAGTGCTTGCCGTATTTCGTCTGCGTGAGGATCACATGGAACAGGATCGCCAGCAGCACAAAGATAAGCACCGGCATCATGCCCTTGCCAATGGCCGAATATCCTTCGGTCGGGAAGGAAACCGGATTGCCGTTCGACCACCAGCGCGACAGGCCGCGCGCAAAGACCATCATGCCAAGCGTGGCAATAAACGGCGGAATGCGGGTATAGGCGACCAGCGCGCCATTCACGAAACCTGCCACAAGCCCGCAGACCAGACCGACCAGAACCGGCACCAGTACCGGCAGATCCATCGCCCATTCCCCGAAAATGGCCTTGGGGTTGGGATTGCCATTAACCATCGCGGTCTGGGCAAAGCTCATCACGATCATCGCGGTCGCCCCCACGACCGAGCCGGAGGACAGATCGATCCCGCCCGAGATGATGACCTGCGTCACGCCGAGGGCGATGATGCCAACGATGGAAACCTGAAGGATAATGATGTTCAGCCGCTGCCAGTTGAATATGGCATCGACATTGTCGCGGGTGTTGAACAGGAAGCTGTCGCCCATGAACACCCGGCCGATCAGCTCGAACGCGAGCGTGATCAGAACAAGCGCCATGAATACGTTAAGTTCCGGCGGGCGTGCCTTTTTTGCCGGATCGTAGGTCAACCCCCCGACCCCGTGCTGTGTCTGCGTCATTGGATTTCCCCCATGCCGATGGTGCCGGGCGGCATCCATCACCCTGTCCCGAAACCTGCGGTCCGGTCAGCAGGGCCGGTGGCGGCGGTTGGCCGCCACCGGCAGTCTATCACAGCGCGGGTGCGCCGTATCGTGATCCGCGAAGGATCAGTTCTTGGCCAGATAGTCCGCGACGTTCGCCGGGGTGACCAGTTCGAACGGGATATAGACTTTCTGTTCGACCGCTTCGCCAGCGGCCAGCTTGGTCGCCGCATCCAGTGCGCCAGCGCCCTGACCTGCCGCGTTCTGGAACACGGTCACGTCCAGATCGCCCGCCTGCATCGCAGCCAGCGCGTCCTGCGTGGCATCGACGCCGCCAACGATGACGGTGGCCATGTCCATGCCGCCCGCTTTCATCGCCTGGATGGCACCGATCGCCATTTCGTCGTTGTTGGCGATCACGGCATCGAACGCCGCGCCGGTCGACAGCCAGTTCGTCATCAGCGACTGCGCCTGATCACGCGACCAGTTCGCGGTCTGCTCGTCGATGATGTTCAGGGTCACGCCGCAGTTGCCCGAAGCCATCACGTCGTGGATGTCGGCGGTGCGCTGCACGGCAGCCTGGTTCGACAGTTCGCCCATCATGACATAGATGTTCGCTTCGGTCTTGCCGGCTTCCTTCAGCAGGCGGCAGACTTCCAGCGTTTCCAGCGTGCCGGATTCCACTTCGTTCGACGCGACGAAAGCCTGGTTGTCGGGCAGCGTGTCGACGTTGATCGGCTGACGGTTCACATAGACCAGCGGCACGCCCGCAGCATTGGCGGCGTCCGACATGGCCTGCGTGGCCGAGGTATCGACCGGGTTCACGACGATCGCATCGACGCCCGACGCGATGAAGTTGTTGATCTGGTCAAGCTGCTTGGCCACGTCGTTCTGCGCGTCCTCGATCTGCACTTTCAGACCAGCAGCGTCAGCCTGCGACTGGATCCCGTTGCGCAGAACGGTCAGGAAGTTGTCGTCGAACAGCGCCATGGAAACGCCGATACCTTCGGCCATGGCGGTCGTGCTCAGAAGCGAGGCGAAACCGGCAACGATAAGGGTCTTCTTCATTCTCTTTCCTCCACTGATGGTGTCCGGCGGCACCTTCTCTCCCTGCCGGACCGCCCCCCTGGGGCGGTATATCAACGCTCAGGCAGCTACTCCCGAAGCGATGAATTCCATGGACGCCCGCAGCGCCGGGCCGTGATCGGCCAGCGCATGAACCGAGGGCGCGAAGCATTCGTAGCTGACCGGGCCGCGGTAGCCGCCGCGCTGCAACGCACGGATCTGGGCCACATTGCCTAGCAGGTCATCGGCATCGACCAGAACCCGGTGCGGGTCACGCATTTCGGACAGCAAAATCATATCCTTGACGCCAGAGACGTGAACGATGCCGGTCAGTTCGGGAAAGATCGGCCCGAACCCGGCAAGCGCGTGATGGAACGTGTCATGCACCATGAAATAGGTGCCAGCCCCGCCCACGGCATCGATCGCATCGGCCAGAACATCCTTGTAACGCAGCGAGCAGACCTCGAACCCCAGCGGCTCTACCATCGCCTTCAGCCCGTGACCGCGCAGCATCGGCAGCAGTTCGCGCAGCGCCAGTTCCGACACCTTGCGGCTTTCGCCCCGGTCGGTCGCAACATTGTCGTTGCGCGGGATCAGGCTGACGGCTTCCGCCCCGGCTGCAACCGCGATGCGCATCAGCGCATCCGCCTCGGCCGCCTTGGCATCGGACCAGTCGTTGAACATCTTCACTTCCGCCAGCGCCAGAAAGCGCAGCCCCTTGGCCCGCAGCGCAGCGCCCACCTTAGCCGGGTCGTCGCCACCGAACAGCGGCCCCGTCAGGTCATTGCGGAATTCGACGCCGACACAGCCCAGCGACGCCGCCAGGTCGACCACGCCCTGCCACGGCAAGTTCGGCGTCGTCATGTGATTCAGCGCGAATGCGGTCATCGGTCAGGCTCCCCCGTGTGGTCTGGCGTCAATGGAATTGATATTCCAAATTTAGACTGTCGTAAATGATATATTCCACATCATCGCTTGCAACCTTCGTCAAATATCGTCATCCGGCAAGTCCAGTCGTCAGATCGATTCCGCGACGTGAATGTCAGGGGCAAGGTAAAGCTGCCCTGCGTCAGCGCTTTCCGGATCGGCGGCAAGCTGCGCCATCCGGTCGAACAGTTCGCGGCACAGTTTTTCCAGCGGTGTGTCGGTGACCATCGTTACAAAACCATCGGCCAGTCCTGCGCGCGAATCGCCGGTCATCGCCGGGGCCACCATGACCAGTTCCCCGGGGTGCCGTGCCTCGCGCAGGGCGGCAATCGCGCCCTCCATCCCGCCGCCAGCGACATAGATGCCACGCAGGTCCGGGTGCCGCGCCAGCGCCGCCAGTGTGGTTTCATAGGTCAGTTGCCGGGTTTCCAGATTGACGATGGTATCCATCACTGTCAGGTGCGGCGCCATTTCACGCAGATAGGCGCGATAGCCCGCCTCGCGCAGTTCATGCCCGTGCCAGCGGTGCCCGCCGACAAACAGCAGCAGCCTGCCGGGTTTTTTGGTGCAGATCGTCGTGATCCAGCCTGCAGTGCGCCCGATCTTGAGGTTGTCGAGCCCGATATATCCTGCCCGCACCCCCTGCGCGAAATCCGACAGCAACGAAAACACCCGCAGTCCCGCAGCCCGCAAATCCTCGACCGCTGCCGTCACCTCCGGATGGTTGACCGCCGTCGCGGCAAGCACATCACATCGCCCGGCCATTGACCGCAAAAGCGAAGCCATTTCCCCCGGCGCCTGCGACACCGAAAACTCCAGCACCAGACGGCCCGACACATTCGGCACACGCACCACGGCGCGATGCAGTTCCTCGGCAAAGGCGCGATAGAAATCCTGACCCTGCTTGTGCAGCACCACCCCGAAACGCACCACAGGGGCGGGCTGGCCACTGCCCGCCCCCAGAAGCCGCGCGGCGGCGGGATGACCGATTC
Organism: Paracoccaceae bacterium; assembly: GCA_051646105.1. GTDB lineage: Bacteria > Pseudomonadota > Alphaproteobacteria > Rhodobacterales > Rhodobacteraceae > JBOFCO01. The sequence continues at coordinate 17,271 of JBOFCO010000105.1, read as the reverse complement.
GCGCCGCCGCCTCGGCGATACCGGCCCGCGTATCTGCGGCCACCGCCTGCCGTCCGTTCAGCGCGCGGTCGACCGTCGCCAGCGAAACCCCCGCCGCCGCTGCAAGATCTGCCAGTCCGGGCCTGCGTGCCATATGCCCCCTATGACGAATTTTCGTCAGGTGTTTTGCCGATCGTGACGATAAATGACGATTACTTCAACGTCGCACTTTCGAAATTCTGGAATTTGTATTCTATTTTCGCAAGTCCGGAATGCTCATGTTGACTGGCGAGGGGAGGCAGAAATGGCAAAAAGGGATTACAGCCCGTTTGGCGATGACGCGCGCAGGGCCGTCGACAGTGGCCTGACGGCTGCCGAATGGTACCATACCGAGGTGCCGCGCAAGGCCATGAAAGAGCTTATGGCACGCACCGACACGCCGGCGATCCGCGACACGGTGCTGCTTTACGGGCTGATGATCGGTCTTGCCGGGATCGGCATCGCGCTGTGGCCAAGCTGGTGGTCCGCCCCGTTCTGGCTGGCCTACGGCGTTCTTTACGGCTCTGCCTCTGATTCTCGCTGGCATGAATGCAGCCATGGCACGGCGTTCCGCACGCCGTGGATGAACAATCTGGTCTATCAGATCGCCAGCTTCATGATCATGCGCAATCCCGCCACCTGGCGGTGGAGCCATGCGCGCCATCATTCCGAAACCTATTTCGTTGGCCGCGATCCCGAAATCGCGGTGATGCGCCCGCCGGAAATGGCCAAGCTGATCCTGAACTTCTTCGGGATCATCGATGTCATCAAGTTTTTCCCCACGTTGGTCCGCAACGCCATTTCCGGCCCGACGCCGGAAGAACGCACCTTTGTCCCCGAAAGCGAATGGGGCAAGGTCCGGCGCGCGGCACAGGTGCATATGGCGATCTATGCCGCCACCATTGCACTGGCCGTCTGGATGGGTTCGGTCCTGCCGCTGATGGTCATCGGCCTGCCCCGCCTTTACGGTGCGTGGCACCATGTGATGACCGGCCTGCTGCAACACGGCGGGCTGGCCGACAACGTGATCGACCACCGGCTGAACAGCCGCACCGTCTATATGAACCCGGCCAGCCGGTTCATCTACTGGAACATGAACTATCACGTCGAACACCACATGTTCCCGATGGTGCCCTATCACGCCCTGCCCCGGCTGCATGCGCTGATCAAGGATGATCTGCCACCGCCGAACCTGTCGATTGCGGAAGGGTTCCGCGAAATGTGGCCCGCGCTGAAGCGTCAGCTTGCCTATGAGGACTTCTTCCTGAAGCGTGAGCTGCCGCCGACCGCGCGCCCCTACCGCGAGGATTTCCACCAGTACGTGCCCGGCATGATGCCCGGAACCGCAGCAGAGTGAGACGACCATGAGCAACTGGATTGACGCCTGTGCCACCGATGACATCGACGAAGAGGATCTGATCCGCTTCGATCACGGCAAGCAGACCTTTGCGATCTACCATTCGCCCGAAGGCACCTTTCATGCCACCGCCGGGAAATGCACGCACGAGGACGTGCATCTGTGCGACGGGCTGGTGATGGGCCATCTGATCGAATGCCCCAAGCACAACGGGCAATTCGACTATCGCACCGGCGAGGCGAAGCGTGCGCCCGTCTGCGTGAACCTGCGGACCTTTCCGGTAAAGGTAGAGGACGGACGCGTTTTCATCGATATCGGCTGACACATACCTGTGGCGTGTCCACACGTCACAGACCAAACAACGGGCAGGGACATGCGCAACAACAGGATGACGGTCGCCGATCTGCGCGCGGCCAAGGGCCAGCGGATGCTGACCATGCTTTATGTCGAAACGCAGGAGGAAGCAGCGGCGGCGGCAGCGGCCGGGGTTGATGTGCTGTCGATCATCGCGCCGGTCTGGACCCCGGCCATGCGCGAGGCGGCGGGGAATTGCTTCGTTCAGGTGGGCCTGCTTTACGGCGAACTGGTCACGACGGAGGATTACCTGCGCGCTGCCTTTGCCGCCCGTGCGGTGGGCGGCGACGCCTATTATTGCGGGGCCGCGCTGGAAACCGTGCGCCGCCTGTCGGATGAAGGGTTGCCCGTGGTTGGTCATGTCGGGCTGGTGCCATCGAAGGCCACATGGACCGGCGGCTTCAAGGCGGTGGGCAAGACGGCACAATCCGCCGTGAAGGTCTGGCAGGACATGTGCGCGCTGGAGGAAGCCGGGGCGATAGCGGTGGAGCTAGAGGTGGTTCCCGCCCGCGTCGGCGCGGAACTGTCGCGCCGGTCATCTCTGGTGACGTTCGGCATGGGCGCGGGATCGGGCACCGATGCGCAATACCTGTTCGCCGAGGACGTTCTGGGCTGCACACGCGGCCACAAGCCCCGCCACGCAAAGACCTACCGCAACTTCCGCGCCGAATATGACCGGTTGCAGGCCGAACGGATCGCAGCCTTTGGCGAGTTCGTCGCGGATGTGAAATCCGGCGCCTATCCTGCTGCCGAACATGACGTGCCCGTGGCGGATGACGAATTCGCCCGCCTGGTCGAGGAGCTGAACCATGGATAGGATCGGGGTCGGACTGATCGGCACGGGTTTCATGGGCAAGGCGCATGCGCTGGCCTATCGGTCGGTGCGCGCCGTCATGGGCGATGTGCCGGATGTCGATCTGGTTGCATTGGCCGACACGCCTGCGGACAAGGCACGCGAGATGGCGGCGCAGTTCGGTTTTGGCCGCGCAACAGCCGACTGGCGCGACCTGATCGCCGATCCCGCCGTGCAGATCGTCTCGATCACCACGCCGAACGGGATGCACCGGGAAATGGCGCTTGCGGCGCTGGCCGCCGGAAAGAATGTCTGGTGCGAAAAGCCGATGGCGCTGACGCTGGACGATGCCCGCGCCATGGAAAGCGCCGCGCGGGACAGCGGCTGCAAGACAAGGCTGGGCTACAATTATACCGCCAACCCGGCCTTTACCCATGCCTGCCGTCTGGTCGCGGCGGGGGAAATCGGCCGCGTCGTTCATATCCGCGGCTGGGTGGATGAGGATTATCAGGCCGATCCTGCCCTGCCGTGGTCCTGGCGCGCAAAGCTGACAGATGCGGGCCTTGGCGCCTTGGGCGACATCGGCTGTCATCTGCTGTCGCTGTTGACCGGGCTGGCCGGGCCGCTGGACAGCGTGGTGGGGGAAATCGACACCATCCACAAGACCCGCCCCCTGCCCGACGGCACGGGCCATGCCGGGGTGGAGAACGAGGACGCGGCATCCGCGCTGCTGACCTTTGCCAGCGGCGTGAAGGGCGTGATGACCGCATCGCGCAGCGCCTGGGGCCGCAAGTCACGGCTTGGATTCGAGGTGCACGGAACCGACGGCATGGTGATCTTCGATCAGGAACGGATGAACGAGTTGCAGCTTTTCCGCAATCGCGGCGACAAGGCCACGCAGGGTTTCACCACCATCCTGACCGCGCCCGAACATGCGCCCTATGGCGCCTTCTGCCCCGCGCCGGGGCATCAGCTTGGCTTCAACGACCTGAAGGTGATCGAACTGGCCGATTTCCTGCGCGCGATCCGCGATGACCGTCGCCCCGCACTGGATTTCACCGCCGGGCTGGAACTGGAAAAGGCCATCCATGCCATCGCTCTGTCGGCCCGCGAAGGCCGCCGGGTGCAGATGGCAGAGATGTAGTCGGCAACTCAGATCTCGATAAAAGAGACTGACCGTGCGCATGGCACACGGTCAGCATCGCAGGTCGCAGGTTGCAAAGCGCTGGCGATGGCCCCGCGCTTGTCACCGCCCTCAACTACACCCGCTCGTTCCGCCGCAGGTGTTGCACTTCATGCAGGTGCCGTTGCGCACCAGCGTGTAGTTGCCGCATTCGCCGCAGGGGTCGCCTTCGTAGCCCTGCATCTTGGCCTTGGTGCGGGCATCCATGCCGATGGTGCCGCTGCTGATTGCGGTTCCGGCCCCTATGGCAGCGCCCATGGCGGCCATGGCGGTTTCCGGCACCAGCACGTTCAGCGCAGATACGGCATCCATGGTGCCGGTGGCGGCCATGCCGCCCTGCAACACCACCAGTTCCTGCGGCAAGCGCTTGCGCAGATAGCCGGTCGAGGAAATCTGGCGCAGCACCTCCAGCGATTTGGAAGCGGCACTTTCCGAAGGCTCGGCAATATTTCCGTTGCCTTCACCCTCTCCGATGTCATCGAACGATGCGCCTTGCGGCTTCACATGCGCCAGATCGGTGCGGTCAAGATAGGACACCGCCAGTTCGCGGAAGATGTAGTCGAGGATCGAGGTGGCCGATTTGATCGCCTCGTTCCCCTGCACCATGCCGGCCGGCTCGAACTTGGTGAAAGTAAAGGCATCGACGAATTCTTCCAGCGGCACGCCGTATTGCAGGCCCACCGACACCGCGATGGCGAAGTTGTTCATCATCGCGCGGAAGCCGGCACCTTCCTTGTGCATATCGATGAAAATTTCGCCCAGCTTGCCGTCGCGGTATTCGCCGGTGCGCAGATACACCTTGTGCCCGCCGACGATCGCTTTCTGGGTATAGCCCTTGCGGCGTTCCGGCAGCTTTTCGCGGTTGGACCGGACGATTTCCTTGACGATGATCTTTTCGACGATCTTTTCGGCCAGGACCACGGCCTTTTCCTGTTGGCTGCCGGACGTAAGGATTTCCTCAGCCTCCTCGTCATCCTCGACCAGTGCCGCCGCCAGAGGCTGGCTCAGCTTGGACCCGTCGCGATACAGCGCGTTGGCCTTGATGCCCAGCGAATGCGACAGCTCATAGGCCGCCAGCGTTTCGGCGATGGTCGCCGTGTTCGGCATGTTGATCGTCTTGGAAATCGCGCCCGAGATGAACGACTGCGCCGCCGCCATCATGTGAATGTGGCTGTTCACCGACAGATAGCGCGTGCCCTTCTTGCCGCAGGTGTTGGCGCAGTCGAAGACGACATAATGTTCCGGCTTCAGGAACGGCGCGCCTTCCAGCGTCATCGTTCCGCAGACATGGTCATTGGCGGCGTCGATCTGCGCCTTGGTGAAGCCAAGGTGGCGCAGCAGGTCGAAAGACGGATCGTTCAGCTTGTCTTCCGGGATACCCAGCGTGCCGGTGCAGAAATCGGCACCCAGCGTCCACTGGTTGAACACGAAGCGGATATCAAAGGCCGACGGCAGCGCTGCCTCGATCTTCTCGATCTCACGCGGGCCGAAACCGTGACCGATCAGGGACGTGTGGTTGATGCCGGGGCAATTGCCGATGCTGCCATGGCCGACGGCATAGGCGATGATTTCCTCGATCTGCGATGACGGATAGCCCAGCGTTTCAAGTGCTGCCGGAACCGAACGGTTGATGATCTTGAAATAGCCGCCGCCCGCCAGTTTCTTGAACTTGACCAGAGCAAAGTCGGGTTCGATCCCGGTGGTGTCGCAATCCATCACCAGACCAATGGTGCCGGTGGGTGCAATCACCGACACCTGCGCGTTGCGATAGCCGTGCTTTTCACCCAGGGCCAGAGCCTCATCCCAGGCGGATTTTGCAAGGGAAACAAGCGATTGATCGGGGCAATTCACCTGATCCAGCGCGACCGGCGTGACGTTCACATCCTCATACCCGCCGATCCTGCCATGGGCGGCGGCGCGGTGGTTGCGGATCACCCGCAGCATGTGCTGTGCATTGCGGTCATAGCCGGGGAACGCGCCCAGTTCCTTGGCCATCTCGGCCGAGGTGGCATAGGACACGCCGGTCATGACCGCGGTCAGCGCGCCACACAGCGCGCGGCCTTCGGCGCTGTCATAGCCAAGCCCCATGGTCATCAGCAGGCCGCCGATATTCGCATAGCCCAGACCCAACGTGCGGAAATCATAGGATTTCTGCGCGATTTCCCGGCTGGGGAACTGCGCCATGAGAACAGAGATTTCCAGCGTCACGGTCCACAGACGTGTGGCGTGGACGTAAGCCTCGGCATCGAACTTGCCGCCTTTCCAGAAGGTCAGCAGGTTCATCGAGGCCAGGTTGCAGGCGGTATCGTCCAGGAACATGTATTCCGAACAGGGATTCGATCCGCGAATGGCCCCGTCTTCCGGGCAGGTGTGCCAGGCATTGACGGTATCGTGGAACTGGATGCCCGGATCGGCGCAGGCCCAGGCGGCATGGCCAACCTGATCCCACAGCTCGCGCGCGGAGATGGTTTTCGACACCTTGCCATCGGTGCGGCGCACCAGTTCCCACGGCAGGTCCTCACGGACGGCCCGCAGGAAGGCGTCTGTCACACGGACAGAGTTGTTGGAATTCTGGCCAGAAACGCTGATGTAGGCTTCCGAATCCCAGTCGGTATCGTAGGTCGGGAATTCAATCGAATCAAAGCCCTGCCGTGCGTATTGCAGAACGCGGTTGATGTAGGTTTCCGGGATCATCGCCTTTTTGGCGGTGCGGATCGCGACCTTCAGCGTATCGTTCTTTGCCGGATCGGTCGCGCCTTCGGCAGAGCCGTCAAAGGCGCGGATCGCCGCAAAGATGTCGTTCAGCCGGGCCTCATGGGTTTTCGAACCGGCGACAAGGCTGGCGACCTTCTGTTCCTCGATCACCTTCCAGTTGATGAACTGTTCGATATCGGGGTGATCCATATCGCAGATCACCATCTTGGCCGCGCGGCGCGTGGTGCCACCCGACTTGATCGCGCCTGCCGCGCGGTCACCGATTTTCAGGAAGCCCATCAGGCCAGAAGACTTTCCGCCGCCCGACAGCTTTTCCCCTTCCCCGCGCAACGAGGAAAAGTTGGTGCCGGTGCCGGATCCATATTTGAACAGCCGCGCCTCGCGCACCCACAGATCCATGATGCCGCCTTCATTCACCAGATCGTCGCTGACCGACTGGATGAAGCAGGCATGCGGCTGCGGGTGTTCGTAGGCGGAATTCGATTTGGTCAGCACGCCGGTCTTGTGATCAACGTAAAAATGCCCCTGCGACGGGCCATCGATGCCGTAAGCCCAGTGCAGGCCGGTGTTGAACCACTGCGGGCTGTTCGGCGCGGCCATCTGTTCGGCCAGCATGAAGCGCATTTCATCGTAGTAGGCGCGGGCATGGGCTTCGGTCGAGAAATAGCCACCCTTCCAGCCCCAATACGCCCAGGCACCCGCCAGACGGTCAAACACCTGCTTGGCGCTGGTTTCCCCGGTAAAGCGCTGATCGGCGGGAAGCGACTCCATCGCCGTATCATCGGGAACCGAGCGCCAGAGGAATTCGGGCACGCCCTTTTCCTTGACCTGCTTCAGCTTTGCCGGAATCCCTGCCTTGCGGAAATACTTCTGCGCCAGAACGTCGGATGCGACCTGGCTCCACCCTGCGGGGACTTCGACCGCGTCGTTTCGGAACACGATCTTGCCGTCCGGATTGCGAATCTCTGATGTGGTCGTGGTGAAATCGATACCTGCATAGGCATCCTCGCCCGCCTTGGTGAATTTCCGCTCGATCTTCATGTCTGCCCCCGCTTTATACCACGCGCCTTTTTAGGCACGTCGACCTTGCCGCCCGATCGGCATCGGAACGGGGCACATGCGATCTGCCCGGTCTTCGCCGGGCATTCCACGATGCGTCTTCCAAGCTGCTTATGCTCTTTGCCCCATCCCGACAGGAACCATATCCGGCTTGTTCTGCACCAGATTTAGTAGCCAACCTGTCGACCCACACAAATTGACGGATAAATAGGGGAAGTGTCAAAACCAATATTTTATGAATACGCGATTTTTTCGATTGACCCGCCACCTCTGCCGCAGGGTGTCGATTTTCCCCGATTCACACACAAATGGCTGTGGATAACTTTTCCTTCACGCGGGCGTGTTTAGCGCCCTGCCCTGCATCGCCATGTGAACAACCCTGTTGAAGCCACAACCCGAATTCTGTTGCAGGCCAACACAGGGTCGCACAAATTTTAGGCAAACCTGACCGTGCGGCCGATCCTGCATCGGGAATCGTTTGGAGGATGGTCGGGGCGATAGGATTCGAACCTACGGCCTACGGTACCCAAAACCGTCGCGCTACCAGACTGCGCCACGCCCCGACGCGGCCTTCCTAGCGACCTTTGCCGTGCGAGGAAAGCCTATTCGCAGGGCCAGGCTGCGTCCGTGCCAAAGGCCGGATGGCGCATTTCCGCGCCGGGGGCTATGCCCAGCCGTTCCGCCAACCCCCCGTTGATTTCCAGAACTGCAGACACGCCCGGCCCCCCGTCGATCAGGCTTTCGTCCAGCGGTTTGGCCATGGAATGCACCTTCGTCACCCGCCCGTCCGGCGCGACAAAGATCATGTCGAGGGGAATCAGCGTGTTCTTCATCCAGAAACTGGGCCGCCCGATCGCATCATAGACGAAAAGCATCCCGGATGATCGCGGCAGGTCGCGGCGATTCATCAACCCCTGCGACCGTTCCGATGCGTCATCGGCCAGTTCGACGGAAAAACGGGCAGTGCCAAAATCCCCACGGATTTCCACAACATCAGGCGCGCAGTTGGCCACCGCCTGAATCGGTGCCGACAATCCCGCCGCCGTCATTGCGGTCAGCACCTTCCACAGGGTCAAGAATGCGCTTCCCGCAGGGCGATTTCCCAGGATGTCACCTGCGCCGCCATTCTTCCGCGCTTGCCTTCGACCACGCGCAGACCGATTGCCTCTCCCGGCTGCAGGTCAGAGAAGCCGGATCGCCGCAGAACCTCGATATGGATGAACACGTCCTCGGCCCGACCAAAAACATTGGCAAAACCAAAGCCCTTGCTCTTGTCGAACCATTTCACCCGTGCCGGTTCCAGCTCCAGCTGCGAAAGCTGTTCGCTGTCGGCAAGGCCCAGATCCTCCATCGCCACGCTGTCTTCGGTTTCAGGTGGCTCGATGCGCAGCACCTCGACGGCTTGCCGCCCGCGCTGCGTATCCTGCACCAGAACCTCGATCCCGGCCTGGTCCGCCACCGAACTTTGCCCGAAATTCCGCAGAACATTGGCGTGAAGCAGTATGTCCGGCCCGCCCTCATCGGCAACGATGAAGCCAAAGCCCTTGAGTGGGTCGAACCATTTAACCCGGCCGTGCACCTGGCGCGACTCCAAATGTGCGTCTGTCATAATGTCCGTCGTTCGTAGGTCACTGTCGACCTGTTTGTTTATGTGCGGGTTTCTGTCTTTCCCGCGCCCGTCCGTCCGGCAGGTGGCACTTGCTTGCCGCAAACTCACAAATCACGACGCGCGAATTTTGCGCGATCTGCCAAGAACTTCAAGGGCACAATCGCAAGACCTCCCATTCTCCTTCAGGATTTTTCCGCTTCCACCGGAAGCGGTCGTGTAGCCTGAACGCGCCATCCGCCCAGAATTCGATCTCTGTCGGCCGGATGCGTATGCCGCCCCAGAACGGCGGGCGGGGCGGATCGATGCCGTGACGGGCCGTCATCCGCGCCACCTCGGCGACGAGATGCGCCCGCGACGACAGCGGCTGCGACTGGTGTGACGCCCAGGCACCCAGACGGCTTTTCAGCGACCGTGACGCGAAATAGGCGTCTGCCTGATCGCCCTCGACCCGTTCTGTCACCCCGCGTACCCTGATCTGGCGGCGCAGGCTTTTCCAGTGCATCACAAAGGCGGCCTTGCCCATTGCGGCGATCTCTTCCCCCTTTGCGGATCCGTAGTTCGTATAGAACACAAATCCTGCGGCTTCGATTTCCTTCAGCAGCACCATGCGAACATTCGGCAGCCCCTCAGCATCAACCGTTGCAACCGCAACGGCATTGGGGTCGTTCAGTTCCACGGGGATGGCCTCCTCCAGCCACCGCCGCGCAATTACGAACGGGTCATCCCCTGCGAATATTCCGTCCCGGTCCGACATGATCACCCTTATTTCCCGTAATCTATGTCCTAATCCTCGCCGAACTGGGGGACAACCTGTCCCCTTGGATAGCATCCTAACGTAAATTTGGCCGGTGCCCTTACGTCAATTTTGCGAAAATGCCACCCCACCCCCAAAAGTGGGCGCACTTGAAGCCCGGTTGGCGATAGCCTATTCCTGCGGGACAAACAGTAACGGCACCCGGAGACACCGATGCCCGCAGCTCTCATGTCTGGAAAGCGTGGCCTTATCATGGGCCTTGCCAATGACAAATCGATCGCCTGGGGCATCGCCAAGGCCCTGCATGAACACGGCGCACAGATGGCCTTTTCCTATCAGGGAGAAGCCTTGAAAAAGCGCGTCGATCCGCTTGCCGCCGAGGTCGGTTCAACCGATGTGATCGAATGCGATGTGTCGGACGAAGCATCGCTGGATGCCCTGTTCGCGCATCTTAAAAACCTGTGGGGCCGTCTGGATTTCGTCGTTCATGCGATCGGCTTTTCCGACAAGAACGAATTGCGCGGGCGCTATGTCGATACAAGCGCCGCGAACTTCCGCATGACCATGGATATTTCCGTCTATTCCTTCACCGCGGTCTGCCAGCGCGCCTGTGCAATGATGCCCGATGGCGGCAGCCTGCTCACGCTGACCTATTACGGCGCCGAAAAGGTAATGCCGCATTACAACGTGATGGGGATCGCCAAGGCGGCGCTCGAAACCTCCGTCCAGTATCTGGCCGAGGATCTGGGCAAGGACAACATCCGCGTGAACGCCATCTCTGCCGGGCCGATCAAGACACTGGCCGCCAGCGGCATCGGCGATTTCCGCTATATCATGAAGTGGAACGAACTGAATTCACCGCTGCGCCGCAACGTGACGCAGGAAGAGGTGGGCAAGGCCTCGCTCTATCTGCTGTCCGATCTGGGATCGGGGACGACGGGAGAGGTTCTGCATGTCGACGCAGGCTATCACGTCGTCGGCATGAAGGCGGTGGATGCCCCCGACATCGATGTTGTGACCGGGCGCAAGGAATGACGCTGGCCGCCTTTCTGTTCTTCGCCGGCCTGTCGCTTTTCGCAGCCATCAGCCCGGGGCCTGCCGTGCTGATGTCTGCCCGCACCGGTCTGACAGAAGGCTTTCGCACCGGCCTGTGGCTGGCGACAGGCATCGGCGCCGGCGCAATTTTCTGGGCCACGGCGGCCATGTTCGGGATGAGCATGCTGTTCCAGACCGCCCCGGCCCTGCTTTGGACGATGAAAATCGCAGGTGGCGGCTATCTGGTCTGGATGGGGATCAAGCTTTGGCGGCAGGCGACGGAGCCCTTCGTGACCACCGACAGCCGCCCGGTGCCGCGCTCCGCCCTGTCAGCCTTTCGGCTCGGCCTGTTCACGCAACTTGCCAACCCGAAACCGGTGGTCATGTTCGGCGCGATCTTCCTTGGCACCGTGCCGCCCGAAACCCCCGCATGGCAGATCGCGGCCCTGCTGGCAGTGATCTTCCTGTCTGAAACTGTGTGGAACACCGCCGTGGCGCGCATCTTCTCGCTCGACCGCAGCCGCGCCGCCTATATCAGCCTGAAAACCGTGATCGACCGCGCCTTCGGCGGAATGCTGACCCTGCTGGGCATCAAGCTCGCCGCAACCTGAAAGGGACAAGAGATGCCCGCCGAACGTCTGCCACATGAAAAAGGCTTCCATGTCTCATGGGACCAGATTCACCGTGACGCCCGTGCATTGGCCTGGCGGCTTGATGGCCACGGCCCAGACAACGGCGCGTGGAAAGCGGTGGTCGGCATCACACGTGGCGGGCTGGTCCCGGCAATGATCGTCAGCCGCGAACTGGATATCCGCATCGTCGATACGATCAGCGTGAAAAGCTACAGCCACCAGTCGCAGGCGGAAGCCAAGGTGATCAAGGCCCCGCAGGCCGACCTGATGGGCGACGGCAACGGCATCCTGATCGTCGATGACCTTGTCGATACCGGCAAGACGCTGGAACTGGTGCGCAAGCTCTACCCCAAGGCGCATTTTGCGACGGTCTATGCCAAGCCTTCGGGGCGGCCGATGGTCGATACGTATATCACCGAGGTCAGTCAGGACACCTGGATCTTCTTTCCCTGGGACATGGCGCTGCAATACGTGCAACCGATGCGCGGCACCGACTGACAGCTTGCGGGGGGCATGCAGCCCCCTGCCCCTCAGCCATTTCCGAACAGCCGGGCATGTTCCTGCAAGGCGAAGCGGTCGGTCATCCCGGCAACGTAATCCAGCACCACCCGCGCAAGATCGGTTTCGCTACGCGCCCCGGTGACATCCGGCTGCCATTCGGGCGGCAGCTGACCGGGATCGTTCATAAACAGCGGGAACAGGTCATTGACCACCCTTGTCACACGCTGGCGTTCTGTCACCACGCTGGGCGCACGATACATGCGGTGGAACAGGAAACCCTTGATCGCCTTCAGGTCCTGATAAAGCGGCTTGGAAAACCGGATGATCGGCCCGTCCATATCGCGGATGTCCTGGGCCGAGGCAGGCTGTGCGGCCTCAAGCCGGTTGCGGGCGACGGCTATCACGTCCTCGACCATCAGACCAAAGACGCGGCGCAGGGCCTCATGCCGCCGGCGGGTCGGGTCCAGACCCGGATAACGGCGGTCAACCTCGGCAAAGCAGGGGCCGGTGACCGGCAGGTCCATCAGATCGGCTTCGGTGAAAAGCTCTGCCCGCAGGCCGTCATGCAGATCGTGGTGATTATAGGCCACATCGTCGGCCACAGCGGCGACCTGCGCCTCGGCGCTGGCATGGGTGGACAGTTCCAGATCGTAACGCGCGTTGAAATCGGCCAGCGCATAGGCCAGCGGCGGCGCGACCGGGCCGTTGTGCTTGGCGATGCCTTCCAGCGTTTCCCAAGTCAGGTTCAGGCCGTCGAAATCGGCATAATGCCGTTCCAGCCGGGTGACGATGCGGATCGCCTGCGCGTTGTGGTCGAAACCACCATAGGGTTTCATAAGGATTTCAAGGGCATCCTCGCCGGTATGACCAAAGGGCGGATGACCAAGATCATGAGCCAGTGCCACCGCTTCGGCCAGATCGGTGTTCAGGCCAAGATGGCCCGCGATGGTGCGGGCGACCTGCGCCACCTCGACCGTATGGGTCAGGCGGGTGCGGTAATAATCGCCTTCGTGTTCTACAAAGACCTGCGTCTTGTGCTTCAGCCGCCGGAAGGCGCTGGAATGGATGATCCGGTCACGGTCGCGCTGATAGGGTGAACGGAAGGTCGACATGCCTTCGGCATGCAGCCGCCCCCGGCTGTCGTCGGGATGGCAGGCAAAGGGCGCAAGCATCTGTGGCATTCTCCTTCTGGCGGGGGAACTATAGGCGGCGGCTTGCGGCAGGGCCACCCCCCGCCTATATCTGGGTTGCACAGATCATCGCATGGAACAGCCATGACCGGCCTGCCCGACCTGATGTCCCCCGCCGTCGCCCCGCATCCGCCGCGGGTCACCGACCGTGCCTTTGCCCGGCTGCGTGAGATCGCCGAAATTTCTGGCGATACCAAGGCGTTGCGCGTCGCGGTTGAAGGCGGCGGCTGTTCCGGATTCCAGTATGACATTCGCCTGGATGATCCCACGACGGATGATATGGTGCTGGAACAGGATGGGCAGAGGGTGCTGATCGACAGCGTTTCGCTGCCGTTCCTGCAAAACGCCGTGATTGATTTCACGGATGAACTGATCGGGGCGCGTTTCGTCGTTGAAAACCCTAATGCGACCAGCTCTTGCGGCTGCGGTACCAGCTTTTCCATCTGAACATATCCGCCGGGCTTGTCCTGCCGGGCAACTGCGCTAACTTCGGTGTGGCGAACAGATTTCTTGACAGGACCTCCGTGATGACCACGGTCCTTTTGCTGGGTTCGGCCCACGATGTCATTCGCGCCCGCGACTGGTCACGGGCGCCCTTCGATCATATCGTTGCGATCAACAACGCCTGGGCGGTGCGGACGGACTGGGATGTGATGATCCATCCGTATGACTTTCCCGCTGATCGAATGCCCCCGGCTCCGCGGCCCCAAAAGCGCATTGTGTCCGAGACGGAATTTGTTCCTGCAAACAATGCCTTCGGTGGATTTGTTTATGCTGGCGGCACCATGGCCTTTACCGCCGGATATTGGGCCTTGCACCACTATCGCCCGCAGGTTCTGGCCTATCTGGGATGCGACATGATCTATGCCCCGTCCGGTGACACGCATTTCTACGGCATGGGCGCCCCGGACCCGCTGCGCCGCGACATCACCCTGCGATCGCTCGAGGCCAAATCTGCACGGCTGATGGTGCTGGCGGCAATGCAGGGAACGGCGGTGGTCAACCTGTCGCGTCGTCAAACCTCGCGGCTGATCTTTCCCCGGGCGGATCGTGCCAGGGCGGCGCTTTGCCGACCGCAGCCGTGGTGCGCCAATGGTGCGCGCCGTGCCCTTCACGAAGAGGAGCAACTTGGATATGTCGTGCCCTCCGGGCGGTATTGGGAGCAGGCCGACCGCTTTGAACCGGATCGTATCGACACCCTGGATAAAATGTGGCTGGCAGCGGCGCGACCGCATGCGGCCTGGATTGCCTGAACTTGCGGCCAGCGTGGCCCGCGTCTATCGTTGCCTCCAGCAGGGGGAGAGGCCGGATGAAAATAGCCAGCTTCAACATCAATGGCATCAAGGCCCGTATCGAGGCGCTTCCGGAATGGCTGCGCGAGGCCAGTCCGGATGTGGTTTTGTTGCAGGAAATCAAATCCGTAGACGACGCTTTTCCATCGGAAATCTTTGAGGATGCCGGGTATCGCGTCGAAACCCATGGGCAAAAGGGCTTCAACGGCGTCGCGATCCTGTCGCGCCTGCCGGTGGAGGATGTGGTGCGTGGCTTGCCGGGCGACGACAGTGACGAACAGGCCCGCTGGATCGAGGCAACGGTGATCGGCACCTCGCGCGTCGTACGCGTATGCGGCCTGTATCTGCCGAACGGCAATCCTGCGCCGGGGCCGAAGTTCGACTACAAGCTGCAATGGATGGCACGGATGAAGGACCGCGCCGCGGCGCTGCTGGCGGGCGAGGAACCAGTGATAATGGCGGGGGATTACAACATCATTCCCCAGCGCGAGGATACCGCCCGCCCCGACGTCTGGGAAAACGACGCGCTGTTTCTGCCCGAGGCGCGCGCCGCCTTTCGCCGCATATCAAATCTGGGATTCACCGAGGCGATCCGCACCCAGCATCCCGCGGCAGGGCTTTACAGCTTTTGGGATTATCAGGCCGGGGCATGGGAAAAAAACAACGGCATCCGCATCGATCATCTGCTGCTCAGCCCACAGGCGGCCGACCTGCTGGAAGCATCAGGTATCGACAAGGCGGTGCGCGGGCGCGACAAGCCATCGGATCACGTGCCCGTCTGGGTGCAGCTTGCCGCGTGAATCGGGCCTGTGCCTGCGGCAAGCATCCGCCTGTCGTTTCGGGCAGCTTAACCATGCAGCATCTCGCATGTTTCCTTCCCCTGACAGCCCGGATAATATAGTGCAACGACGGGAGGATTACCGCGCCGCGTCCGCGTGGCACAAAACAGGAATAAATCATGTCCGGCAACATCTTGCGCGCCGATCTTGATGAAAAATCCGACCGTCTTGGACACCGGCCCTTTGTCGGGCTGCGTCCGGGTTCGGGCGCGCGGTCTGATCGCGCCTATGTCACGCTGGTTACAAATTCCGACTATGCACGCGGCGCGCGGGCGCTGCTGCGGTCGTTGAACCACACCGGAACCCGCGCCGACAAGGTGGTGCTTTACACACCCGATGTGCCATTGCTTGATCTGGCGGGGCTGCTGGCCGAAGGGGCGCGGCTGGTGGAAACCGATCTGCTGCCGACCTCGGCCGAATTCGATGCCGCCCATTGTCGCGATGCCCTGCACGGGCGCGATCCCTTTACCAAGGGAACGAAACCTGTCTTTCACGCGCCGCTGAAGAATTTCGTCAAGCTGCGTGCCTGGCAACTGACCGAATACCGGTCCTGCGTGTTCATCGATGCCGATGCGCTGGTGCTGCGCAACTGTGACCATCTTTTCGACTTCCCGAATTTCTGCGCCGCGCCGAATGTCTATGAATCGCTTACCGATTTCGGGCGGCTGAACTCGGGCGTGTTCACGCTGCGCCCGGACCCCGCGACATTTACCGCGATGCTGGATGCGCTGGACAGGCCCGGCGTGTTCTGGCGCCGCACCGACCAGACGTTTCTGGAAAGCTATTTTCCGCGTTGGCACGGCCTGCCGGTCTATTACAACATGCTTCAATATGTCTGGTTCAACCTGCCGGAACTGTGGGACTGGAAACAGGTGCATGTCGTCCACTATCAGTATGAAAAACCTTGGGAAATTTCCCACGGACGCAGTCATCTGCTAACGCCGCTGATCGATCTTTGGCAGGCATACGATCAAGGCAGCGCGATCCCCGATCCCGACGGCCTTACCGGCCCGTCCCCTGCATGACCGTCAGCAGATGAAGGTGGCCCTGACAGGGGCGTCCGGCTATCTGGGCGGTTTTCTGTCGGTCGGCCTGCGCGATGCCGGGCATGACCTGATCGAGCTTGGCAGGGGAAAGGCGGGCGTTGAAATCCGCGTCTTTGATCTGGCAAATCCGGCGGAAACCTCGCTGGCTGACTGCGATGTGCTGATCCATGCGGCGTTTTCGCATGTGCCCGGCCGGTATCGCGGCGGCGAAGGTGACGATCCCGCGACATTCCAGATGCTGAACCTGTCGGGCAGCATGCGCCTTTTCGAACATGCGCGGCAAAGCGGTGTGGCAAGGGTGATCTTTCTGTCATCGCGCGCCGTCTATGATGGGCTGACCGGCCCCCTGCACGAAGATATGCCGCTGTCCCCATCCAGTCTTTACGGGCAGGTAAAAGCGTCGGCGGAGAAGTCGCTTTTTTCCATGTCCGACAAAAGCTTCTGCGGCGTTTCCTTGCGCGCCACCGGCATCTACGGACGCGCGGTGCCAGAAGCCCCCCACAAGTGGCAGGGCCTGTTCGCCGACTATCTTTCAGGGCGGTCCGTTGCCCCCCGCCGCGCCACGGAACTGCATGGCGCCGATCTGGCGGCGGCCGTGTTGTGTCTTATGACCGCTCCGGCGGAATGCGTTGCCGGACGGGCGTTCAATGCGTCGGATATCCTGCTGGACCGCGCCGACCTTCTGGCGCGTGTTGCGCGTCTGACCGGCTGCCCGCACCCGGTGCCCACGCCCGACAAGACGCCGGTGGCCGAAATGGACTGCACGGCCCTTCGTGCATTTGGCTGGCATCCCGGCGGGATGGCGCAGCTCGCGGCCTGCCTGCCCGATCTGGTGCCGCCAGCCCCGCATTAGCCGCTAACGCTGCGGCTCCGTCACATCATGCTGGTACAGCC
>JBOFCO010000014.1:0-30001 GCA_051646105.1 Paracoccaceae bacterium | reverse complement strand
ACAAGATGACGCTGCGGGTTCCGACCTACAAGGCCACCGAAAACGGCATGCGCCAGCTTTCCACACCCGATGTCGTGACCAAGGCGCTGGACACGCTGAAGGGCAAGGCCAAGGTCAAGCGGGCCATGTGGTCGCGCCGCGCACAGGAATACGAACAGAAGATCAACTCGGGTGATCTGCTGTCGATCGCCGAAGTGGTGCGCGACCTGCACCGCAATGATGACCAGCGTGAGCAGAGCTATTCCGAGCGTCAGCTTTACGAAGCGGCCCTGGCGCATCTGACGCGCGAGGTTGCAGCGGTTTCCGGTGAGGATGAGGCCGGCGCGCAGAAAAAGGTCGATGACGTTCTGGTCGGCCGCGCCGCCTGATCGCCGACCATTGCAAAACGTGGGCCGTGCCTTGGGGCGCGGCCCTTTTTTGTTGCCCGCGTGTTTGCGGCGGCCATAGCCCCGGCGGGGATATACCAAGCCAGTGCGAAGGTCAGGCCATCAGGGCCGCGAGGGCAAGAAGGGATGCAATTTCAGAGATTTGCTGTGTCGCGCCCAGAACATCGCCGGTCTGGCCATCTATCTTGTGCAATGCCAGCGCCGCTATTGCGATGCTGACAAGGATGACGGCGGCAGCGGCGGCAAATGCGGGCAGGCCGGTCAGGACAACCGCGATGAAAAGCGCCAGCCCCGCGCCCAGCCCGGCGGCCAGTCCGCCCGGTGTTCCGACGCTTGCGGAAAGCCCGCTGCCACGTGCATTCGGCAAAGTCTGCATCAGCACGGCCATCGGCGCCCGTGACAGCGCGGCTGTCGCGACAAGCGCGGGCAGGACAGGCCCCGTGGCGCACAGCAGGGCAAGTGCCTGCCAGCGCAGCCCCAGCGACAGGATCAGGGCGATCACCCCATAGCTGCCGATGTGACTGTCTTTCATGATCTCCAGCCTGCGTGCCGGATCATGCCCCCCCCAGAACCCGTCTGCGGTGTCGGCCAGCCCGTCCTCATGCAACGCACCGGTCAGCATGACCTGAACTGTCAGCGCCAGTCCGGCCGCCAGACCCGGCGCCAGCCCCGTCGCCATGGCAGCCAGTGCCACAAGCGCCGCCAGCCCGCCCGCCAATGCCCCAGCCAGCGGCCAGGCCCAGGCAGCACGCGCGCCCCGGGCCGCTGCACGGGCGGTCAGGGGCACGGGCAGGCGGGTCATCAGCCCGACGGCCGCAGCGATGTCAGATGCGTGAAGCGGACTGTCGCTTTCCCCCGGCATGGCTTTCCCGTTTTGCGCTTGAATGCGTCAGCCCCACGGGTAATGACTGCCCGCGACTTCTGCAATGCCACAGCTTTCCTGCCGGATATGACCATGACCAAAGCCCCCTTCGACAGTCTTGACGGTTTTCGTGCCTGCCTTGCGGCCCAACCGGGGCCGCATGCCGCAGCACAGGATGCGGCGCGGGCACGCAACGGGGTTTTGACCAAGCCGCCGGGGGCGCTGGGCCGGCTGGAAGATCTGGCGATCTGGTATGCGGGCTGGCGCGGCGATGCACGTCCGCAGATTCTGTCCCCGCAGATCGTGATCTTCGCCGGCAATCATGGTGTGGCAGCGCGGGGCGTTTCGGCCTTTCCGGCCGAGGTGACCGTCCAGATGGTCGCAAACTTTCGCGCTGGCGGGGCGGCAATCAACCAGCTGGCACAGGCGTTTGGCGCAAAAATGTCAGTGATCGCGCTGGAGCTTGACCGGCCTACCGCCGATTTCACGCAAGGCGCCGCGATGACAGAGGACGATGGTGTTGCGGCCCTGCGCGCAGGCTGGGATGCCGTCGATCCGGCGGCAGATGTGCTGGTGACGGGCGAAATGGGCATCGGCAACACCACCGCCGCCGCCGCCATGGCCACCGCGCTTTATGGTGGCGAGGGCTGGGCGGGCCGGGGAACCGGCATTGATGACGCGGGACTGGCGCGCAAGACGGCAGTGATCGATGCCGGGATCGCGCTGCATGCGGCATCGCTTTCCGATCCTCTGCAGGTTCTGCGCCGTCTGGGCGGGCGGGAAATCGCGGCAATGGCGGGGGCCATCGCAGCCGCACGGGCGCATCGGGTGCCGGTGATCCTTGACGGTTTCATCTGCACTGCCGCAGCGGCCGTTCTGGAACGCGCACAGGCCGGGGCATTGGCGCATTGCGTGGCGGGCCATGTATCCGCCGAAGGCGCACATGCCAGGCTGCTCGGGCATCTGGGGTTGCAACCGCTGCTGTCACTTGGCCTGCGCCTGGGCGAAGGATCGGGCGCGGCTTTGGCGCTGGGTGTGCTGAAAGGGGCGATTGCCTGTCATTCGGGCATGGCAACCTTTGCCGAGGCAGGCGTTGCCGACGGCTGATGGCCGCGCTTCAGGCCGCGCCGCTGTTTTCGCGCGGCTTTTCGACCTGTGCGGCAAGGGCGTTCTCAAGCTCTTTGTTCAGCTCTTTCGAACGCTTGACATAGGCCGTGTTCTTTTCCGGCGGCACGCCCGGTTGCCAGAGTTCGGCAAGCTGCCGCAGGGATGAGCGGTCCATCTGGAAAAAGATGTGCTCCAGTTCGCTGGCTTCGTATTCCGACAGGCCCATCTCCTCCAACACGTAGCGGCCGGCGCGCAGCGAGGAGTCAAAGACCTCGCGGATGATCTTGGTGGCCCCGGCGCGGTACAGGTCGAAAACGTGGATGCGGTCGCGTGCGCGGGCGATGATTGTCAGCTTGGGATACTGGCTGCGGGCAAAGGCAACAAGCGCCGTCGACTTTGCTGTGTCGTCAAGGGCTACGACCAGCACTTTCGCCTTGTCCAACCCGGCAGCATGAAGAAGCTCTGGTCGCGTCGGGTCGCCATAAAATCCCTTGAAGCCAAAGGTCCGCACCACCTGGATCGTGCGCAGATCACTGTCCAGCACCACAGTGCGGAAACCGCTGCTTTGCACCAGACGGTTTACCGTCTGCCCAAACCGGCCCATGCCCGCGATGATGATTGGCTGCTGTTCATCGATCGTGTCGGCCTCGGTCTGGCGCGTGCTGCCCTCGCGACGGCGCGCCCGTGCCCCCAGTGCCTCATAGGTCATGAACGCCAGTGGGGTCAGCAGCATGGAAAGCGCGACGATCAAAAGCAGAAGCTGGCTGAGCGATGCAGGAATCACATTTTGCCCGACACTGAACGAAATCAGCACAAAGGCGAATTCCCCGGCTTGCGCCAATCCCAGCGTGAACAGCCAGCGGTCGCGACCGTGAAGCCCGAACATGCGCGCCAGAACGTAAAGCACCGCGCCTTTCAGCCCCATCATCAAAAGGGTCAGCCCGATGACGTCGCCGGGGCGTTCCATCAACACCTTCACGTCGATGCCGGCCCCCACGGCGATAAAGAACAGCCCGAGCAGAAGCCCCTTGAAGGGCGCGATGTTTGAATCAAGCTCGTGCCTGAATTCCGAGTTCGCAAGCACCACCCCGGCCAGAAAGGTACCAAGCGCCGGGGAAAGCCCGACCGACAGCATCAGCGAGGCAATGCCAACCACGATCAGCAGCGCCACGGCGGTATTCACCTCTCGCAGGCGGGCACCATGGGCAAAGCGAAAGATCGGGCGTATCGCAAGATGCCCGATCAGGATCACCAGCCCGACCGCCGCGACGGTGGCCAGCGTCACACCCCATGCAGGCAGCGACTGGATCACCGAAAGCGTGGTATGTTCTGCCGTCGCGTCGGCCCCGGGGTTGAACAGACCGGGCAGGGCCAGAAGGGGCAACAACGCCAGCGTGGGGATAACGGCGATATCCTGCATCAGCAGCACAGAAAAGGCCGCCCGTCCGCCGGGCGTGGTCACCAGATTTTTTTCGGAAAGGGTCTGCAGGACGATTGCGGTTGATGACAGCGAAAAAATCAGTCCGATCGCCAGCGCGACGGTAAACATCTCCCCCGCCAGAAGGGCCAGCGCCATCACTGCCAATGTGGTCA
Organism: Paracoccaceae bacterium; assembly: GCA_051646105.1. Taxonomy (GTDB): domain Bacteria; phylum Pseudomonadota; class Alphaproteobacteria; order Rhodobacterales; family Rhodobacteraceae; genus JBOFCO01. The sequence goes on along the minus strand of JBOFCO010000014.1, from coordinate 26,053 downwards.
GCGCCACCTGCGCGCCGCCAAGCCCGATCAACCTGTCGCGCATCGCCCAAAGCGCTTTCGGTTCCAGATCAAGGCCGATGAGGAACAGCATCAGCACCACGCCGAATTCGGCGACATGGCGGAGTTCCTCCATCTCTGTTCCCACCAGACCAAAAACCGGCCCGATCAGCAGCCCGGCCACCAGATAGCCCAGCACCGATCCCAGCCCAAGGCGCGAAGCAATGGGAACCGCCACGACCATGGCCGCAAGATAAAGCGTCGCTTGATACAGAAATGAATCCATTGAACCACGCGAATTGCGGGAAAGGAGCGTGCCGAGGCACTAGGGGAGGGTCGTGTGAATCTTGCGCAAGGATGCGGGGATTGTCCACACGCCGATGACTTGAAAAGACGGTGTCCGACCCGCCGGCGATCAGGTGCCGCGCAACATCTTCAGAACGACCGTGCGACCGCCCTTGACGTAGCTGACCTGATTTTCACCGATGGCGGCGACCTTGCCGCCGTCAATGCGATCCCCCACCTCGACCTTCACATACCGGCCATTTTCGGTGCGGATCAGCGCCCGCCGGTTCTTGGCGGAACCATAGACCCCGATCAGATTGACCTTGGACAGGTTGATGGCATTGGCCACGGTTGCCGTCTTGGCGACCGAGCCGCGCGTCGGGGCGGCGGCAACGGTTTCAGCTTCGGGTTCGTCCTGGGCCTCAGGTTCGGCTTCGCGCTGCGGTTCAGGTTGCGGCTCTTCGACGGGACGTGCGGCAGAGGCGACGGCAGCCTCGATCGCGGCGGATTCTACCGCGTCCGGACGAACGGCCACGGGCGTCACGATACGGGGACGCGCTGTGGGGACGCGCGAAATGGCCACGGCCAGCGCGCTTGCCCCCGGAAAGGATGGTGCAGCGGTTACTTCCGGCGCGGGGGCGACGCTTGCCAGCGTTACAACGGCGGCGGGGCGCGCCGTCGGGCGCGGGCCTGCGAAGGCGACAGCCTGTACGACCGGGGCAACCGGCAGGGCTGCGTCGTCCTCGGTCGCAAGGCCCGTCGCAGGCAGGGCAGGCACAGGATCAGGGTTTGTGGCGGGGGCCAAAGCCGGTTCGACCACGGGTGCCAACGCTGCGGGGACCAGTCCCGCAGGACGCAGACGCGGGCGGATATCGGCCAGCGGGTTCGGTGCAAGCTCGGCCTCGGTCAGGGCGTTTGCTTCGGCAGTTGCCGCACTGATTGCATCGGCGGCACCAAGTGCGGCCTGTGCGGCAGCGGCGGCGGTACGAACCGATTCAGGTCGCGCCGGGGGAACGACCGCCGGGCGGCCCAGCCGCACGATGATACCGTCCGGTGTCAGGGCACCCTCCGGCGTTGCGGCAACAAGTACCGCAGGTGAGGCTATGTCGGGAACACCCGCGTCGGGTGCGACAGGCGTGGCGCTGACGGTCCCTGTCACAGGATCGGACACTGCCGCCAGTGCGGTTTCGGGGGCCGCAATGCTGCCATCCGCTGCGGCGGTTTCCGGCAACTGCACGCCGTCATCGGCATGGACATCGGGATCGACACGCGACAACACCAAACCGGCCAGCGCCTCGTCATCAGGGGCGGCGGGGCCGTCCGGTGCCGAAGTGGCGATGTTCAGGGGCATCACCTCTGGCAGCGCGGCGGCGCCCGATGTGGCAGGCGCTGTACCTGCCGCCGGGCCACCGGCCTCTGCCGACGGACTCAGGTCACTGACGTCTTCATCACCGGCTGCAAGGGATGGATTGCTGCCTGAAACCGTGCTTTCCGTCAAACCTTGGTCCGGCTGCACAGCCGCCTGCGTATCAGGCATCTGCGCGTCAATCGCAGCGTCATTTTCATTGGTCGGGGCGGTCGCAGGGTCAGCCTCGGGTGCCTGACCATCGGCGGGCGCTTCGGTGGGCGTGTCCGTCGCAGGCGATTCCTCTGACGGGGCCTCGCCATCGGCGGCGGCCTCGGGATCGGTGGTTGCAGGGGCTGCCTCAGGTGTCGCCGTCGGAGTCCCCTCGTTCGGAAGCGGTGCGACTGCGCTGCCGCCATCAATACCGTCAGGCGTGCCAAGTTGCGGATCGGCATCCTTGGGCAACAGGACCGATGACAGCAGTGCCGCAAGCGTCAGCGCAAGCAGCAGTGCGGCTGTCAGGATCAGGCCCATATAGCGGGGCTTGCGGCGGCCCGTGTCGGGTTGTCGCGTACCAAAGGCATCGCGCCGCGCCTCTGTCGGCTTGCGACCCGCGCGCTGCGAGGCAGCGATCGGCGCTTCCACCCGTTTGCGCACCGGTGCGGTCAGACCAGACGGCAAGGCGCCGCCATTCCCGCGCGGCGGGGCAGGGGGCACGACCGATTTGAGGCGTGACGCTTTTTCGGCGGGGTCGGGCTTCGCCGTGTCTGGCTTTTCCGAACCGGCATCGTCTGCGGCTGCTTTGCCCGCAACCGGATCGGCGGTCTTGTCGCTGGCCCGCGATTTCGCCATCGCCCCGGCTATCCCGGCGCCTTGCCCGGTTTCCTCGTCAGCCCCACGCCGAGAGGCAAAGGCAGGGGCGGCGCTGTCATCGGCATCCGGTGCGGGATCTGCGACAAGCGGAGCGACCACACTGGCGGCGATCGGGTCGGAAAGCACCGGCGTTGCCGCCAGAGGAAGCTTTTCATCATCCGGCAGACCGAAACGGGGCGTCTGGCCTTGCGCTGCGGCCGCGGACCCGTCCGGTTCGGATGGTGACGCGGCAGTATCCCCGACCTTGACTTCGGCCGCTGCGGGCGCGTCACCCGTGACCATGGCCTGCGATACGATCGGTTCGGATGCTGCAGTCGGGGGCGCGTCGATAACAGGCTCAACAACGACCGGTGCCACGAAAGCTGATTTCTCTGCATCGGGCCTTTCGGGGCGCGGTGCGACAAACCTATCTGCCGGGTCACCCGCCGGGTTTTCTGCCGCGGGTTCAGCCAGTGCGGAAGTCGAAGATGATTTGACAGCAAGGATGTTGACGGCGGTCTTGTCCGCCTCGACCTTGGTGCCTTTGGGCAGGAATTCCGCCGCATTGATTGTCGCGCCAAAGAAAGGCTCGCCATCGAACTTTTCGGGATCGGGCAATGCGACGAAGCTGATCGGGTTCAGACGGTGTTCCAGCGCGAAAGATTCGGCCTGATCCAGCGTTTCCCTTGCAACAACTGCAACCTGCACTTCTTCACCGCTGCCGGTGAAGTCGAAAACAAGATCGTCCAGCGCATAGGGTGTCAGACCATCAAGTGCAGCGCGAACATTCTTGCGCTTTGTTTCCCGGGCGGAACCTACGGCCCTGACCTTGGTATAAAGGATTTGCGTATTCGGGATGATAAGTTTCGTCGTCACCCCACCCGGCGCCATGGCTGTGGCGGTGCCGCGCAGATAGCCCAACGTTTCGGCAAGCGCCGGATCGTCGAATTTCGCTTCGCCAAGCGGCATCCAGCCTTGTGACGTGCGATGAAGAAGGCCAAGGCCTTCGTCGGTGATATTTAGCGCAAACCCAGCTTTCATAACCTGCCGTCTACCATCCGGCGAGTTCTCTCGGGAACCCCTGCCCAGCCCGTTTCCTTTCCTACAGCATGAATTTGCCGAGGGAAAGAAAAACACCCAAGGAATGCCGCTCGCAATGCGTTACATCTTTGTCAACCTGCATCAGCCCAAGGAGTTCCCGATGCAAAAGCCTGCCCTGCCGTTTTTCCGCAACCCGCTGTCGGGCTTGATGCTGGCCTTGTTGCTGGGTACCACTATGGCTGCCCCTCAGCAAACCATGGCGCAGGACGCACCCGCAGCAATCGCCGCGGCCACCGTCAGCGTTTCAGGCGAAGGCACGGTCGACGTGGTGCCTGACATGGCAACTTTGTGGATCGGCGTGACAACGCGGGCCGATACAGCCGGCGGCGCGCTTTCCGCCAATGCAGAGGCCATGAACGCCGTTATCGCGAAGCTGACTAAAGCAGGGATCGAGGCGCGCGATCTTCAGACCTCCAGCCTGTCGCTGCAGCCTGACTGGGACAGCAGCAAGTCCTACAGCAGCAGCGACAGCGTGCCTTTCGTAGCCCAAAATCAGCTTTCCGTGCGCATCCGCGCCATCGAACGCGTGGGAGAGATCGTCGATCTGGCCGTGGCCGAAGGGGGCAATACGGTAAACGGACTGAGCTTCGGCTTGCAGGATCAACAACCGGCCATGGATCAAGCGCGCAAGCTGGCATTGGCCGAGGCCTTGCGCAAGGCCGGGCTTTATGCAGACGAACTGGGGATGAAACTGGGCGCGGTGCAGGCGGTGAACGAAAGCGGCTTTGTCGACAGCGCGCCGATGTATCGCCGCGACGCCGCAATGGGGTCGTCTACGCCTGTCGTCGCCGGTGAAATCAGCATCAGCGCATCCGTTTCTGTCGTGATCGGGATGGTGCAACCCTGATCCGGCGCATGCCGCGGTCCGCACTGCGGCATTTGTGAAACACTCGGGCGGCGCTGTGAATCAGGGCCGCCCGATTGGTCACCCCGTCGCAACAATACCCCCGCCACGTCCAGATTCCGCCGCGATTCGGCGGGACCCTTTCCGCAAGTGGAAGTGGTGTTGGTATGGCACAGGGTTTTCGATCAGAATTGCGACCGTTGCCCGTCCATCGTGGGCGGGCAGAGATGTTGCGGACCTTCGGACTGGTCAGCGGGGTTTGTGTCGCCGGGTTTCTGGCATTGCAACTTTACCTTGGCGGCAAGGGTGTGGACCTTCTGGCGGGTCTGTCAGCCAAAGATGTCGCGCCCACCGGCGGTGCCGCACAGCATGCTGCGACATCCCCCGGTGTTACGGCAGATATCGTATCGATCGGCGGTGACATTTACCTGAACCCCGCCGCGCAATCCTATGTTTTTCCAGGTGTTTTGTCGGACGAGCGTCAGGTTGTGCTTCGCCTGCCTGTCGATGTCGCCAGCCTGCTGGATCCCGCAGAACCGATGCCAGCGCCCGAACTGGCACAGATCTTTGCCGTGGCGCGTGCCGATCGCGTGGCCAATGGCGAATGCGCGCGCCTTATGCGCCGGGTCGCGGCGGAATGCGATCTGGCGCGGGCGGGTGTCGAACCGGGTGCCGAAGCCGACCAGCCGCTGACGCTTGTCCTGACACTGCGCTTTACGCCGCTCAGGGCGACCGGACAATTGCCTGAAACCGATCAGATGCAGTTTGTCACCAGCACGCTGCCCGCCGAACCTCTGCCGGACGGGGTTGCCGAACGGGTCACGACCGTTGAAACCGGCGGAACCTATCGCGACTACCTTTATGCCGATGCAGAAGCAGCTTGCGCGCAGATGCGTCGGTCGGTCGGCAATTGCTCGATCATGCGGATCAACGCCGACCTTACCGGCGACAGCGCCGATGGCAGCTTCACCATAGCCTGGATGGAGCCGCTGCATATCACCGCCGAGGATCACCCGACCAAGCCCGCCGGGTGATCGCAGAGGTCAGCCTCAGCCCGTTGCCTTGGTCAGTGCCTGATCCAGATCGGCGATGATGTCGCGCACATCCTCGATCCCGATCGACACCCGCACCACATCCGGCGCGGCCCCCGCCTTGATCTGCGCCTCTTCCGAAAGCTGGCGGTGCGTGGTCGAGGCCGAGTGGATGATCAGCGACCGGGTGTCACCCAGATTGGCGACGTGGCTTAACAGCTTGACGTTGTCGATCAGCCTGACGCAGGCCTCATACCCGCCTTTGACGGCAAAGGTGAACAACGCCCCCGGTCCGTTCGGGGTGATCATCTTCGCCAGGTTGTGATAGGGCGAGGACTTGAGGCCCGGATAGGTGACCGCCGCAATCCGCGGGTCCTGCTCCAGCCACTCTGCGACGATCTGCGCGTTCTCGACATGGCGCCGCATCCGCAGCGACAGCGTCTCGATCCCCATCAAGGTGTAATGCGCGCCCTGCGGGTTCATCGTCATGCCAAGGTCGCGCAGACCGATGGCGATGGAATGGAAGGTGAAGGCCATGCTACCCAAGGTCGGATGGAAGACAAGGCCGTGATAGGCCGGTTCCGGCTGCGAGAGGGAGGGGAACTTGTCGTCGGCCGACCAGTTGAACTTGCCACTGTCGACCACGATCCCGCCGGTGACGGTGCCGTTGCCGGTCAGGTATTTGGTGGCGGAATGGACGACAAGGGTCGCCCCATGCTCGATGGGGCGGCAGAGGTAGGGGCTGGCGGTGGTGTTGTCCACGATCAGAGGGATGCGCGCCTGATTGGCCACCCGCGCGATGGCATCAAGGTCGCTGATGGCCCCGCCGGGGTTGCAGATCGTCTCGCAAAAGAGGGCGCGGGTGTCGCCGTCGATGGCGGCCTCGATGGCCTTCGGGTCATCGAAATCGACGAACTTGGCCGACCAGCCGAACTTGCGGATCGTGTTGGAGAACTGCTGGATCGTGCCGCCGTAAAGCCGGGTAGAGGCGACGACGTTCCGCCCCGGCGCCATCAGCGGGAACAGCGCCATGATCTGCGCCGCGTGGCCGGACGAGCAGGCGATGGCCCCCGCCCCACCCTCCAGCGCGCAGACACGGTTCGCCAGTGCCGAAACGGTGGGATTGGTCAGACGGGAATAGATGTAGCCCACTTCCTGTAGATTGAAGAGCTTGGCCGCATGATCGGCATCGCGGAACACATAGGCAGTCGTCTGGTAGATCGGCACCTGTCGTGCGCCGGTTGCCGGATCGGGGGCAGTCCCGGCATGAATGGCCAAGGTATCAAAGCCCATCGGGCGTGCGTCGGTCATCTTATTTCTCCCTGCAAATTCCGGGCAAGGTTAGGCCGGTATCGGTGCCGTTTCAATCGCTTCGAAGGAGCGGAAAACCGCAACAGGATTATCGCGCAGGCTGTTGAGAACGGATATTTTCTTACCGTACCCAAAGACCTTCACGCTTCAACATGTTGCGGATCACCTGCTCGCGTCGGGGCAGGCTGGCGCGGTCGAACAACGCCCGAGCCTTTGTGCCCTTGCCCTGATAGATCATCTTGCGGAAGGGTTCGTAGTCTTTCAGCACCTTCTTGACCGGGTTCTGCGACGCGACTTCTTCCAGCGCGGCGACCACGGCATCGCTTTCGCGCGCGTAAAGCAGCGGCAGCGTGCGCCAGTGACAGGTAACGGAACCGTCCATTCCGGCAAGCCCCGGCCCCGGCCTGCCGCCGCCAAGCGCATGGATCACAAGGGGCAGGGCCACCTGATCCAGCCACGGGTCAAGCTCCTGACAGACCAGCGTGACAGGGCGGTTGTCGCGGATCGCCGTTGCATACTGGGTATAGCGCTGCCCGAACACATGCGGGCAACGCCCAAAGAACCATCCCGCGTTGAAATACAGATAGCGGCGCCAGTATTCGTCGGGCTGGCCATGGTCGAGACTGCTTTCGAAATCCAGCCCGAATGCGTCGTAAAGCGATTTCCAGATTTCCGCATAGCCGGGACCGTAAAGTTCGATCTGCGGCCATGTCCCCTCGCGCCGCATGGATGCCGCCGGGCGGTCGAAATCGAACGGCACCGCGCCAAGATCGCCAAGGATCAAGGTATCGGTATCAAGAAACAGAAACGGCTGGCCTTCGGGCAGGGCGGCAAGGCATTCGATCTTGTTGCCATGCGGGTAATCCTGCCCGAAATGACGGTTTTCAAAGGGAAGGATCGTCGCGCCCAGCTTTTCCAGCAGCGTGCGGGGCGCGACTTCGATACGGGGATCGGATTTCCAGCGCGGTCCCGGCTGTGGTTCTGCAACATAAAGCCTGCCGGAAAAATTCGGCGCGAACTGGCGCAACGAGGCGGCCAGCAATACGGCCTCATACTGCAAGCGCCCGGACTGCCCGACGCAAACCAGATTGAAAGGCCCTGCCGGGCCTGTTGCCGTCGTCATGTCAGGATTGCCCGTTCCCAGTCCGTCATCCGCCCATCTTTCCGGCGACTATATGGATTGCCGCGCCCGCGACAATTGCAAAGCGCCGCGCCGCCGCCTTGCAGGCGGGGGAATATGGCCCGAGCGGCGTTTTCCACACCGTTTCGGACCTTGGCCCATATTGCGATCAGACCTTGCGCTTCATTAGCGTCAGACCGGGCGCCCTTCGTTGCTTCGGCAGAGTGGCGCCCAGCGGATGTTCTGCGCCGGGCAGCCATCCGGGAGACGCGCCCATCCCGGCGAAAATGAGGACAGATCAAAATGCCTGCCGCGACAGAAGTTTCAGCCGCCTTTGGCGCCAGCAATCCGCCCATTGTCACTGGCGAAATCTTTGTGACAAGAACCGAAGACACGGGCGAATTCTGGATCGACCTGGCAGCGAATGCCTTTGACCCCGATCTTGTAACCATCCTGCGCGTCGTCAACCTGCCCGCAAGTTTCGCGGATGGCCTGCAATGGGATCCGGTGTTCAATGTGCTTCGGCTGAACACCAACCATGCTGCCTTTCAGGCACTCGGGGCGGGGCAGTCCGTCACGTTCGACCTGACCTATGGCATCACCGACGGCATTTTCACCGTGCCGGATGCAGCGCATATCACGGTAGTGGGCACGAATGACCTGCCCGTCATTGGCGGCATTGCAGCCGGAAGCGTGACCGAGGATGAGATTCTGACAACAACGGGCGGGCTTCTGGCCGCAGATGCCGATGCCGGTGAAAGCGGGTTTCAGGCGGGGGTATTGTCCGGCGGCTTTGGCAGCCTTGCCCTGGATGCGACCGGGAGCTGGACCTATACGCTCGACAACAGCCTTGCTTCGGTTCAGGCGCTGAGCACCGGCGATGTGATGACCGAAGTGTTCACCGTGCAGACAATCGACGGCACGGCGACACAGATCGCGATCACCGTCAGCGGCGCGGATGAGCCCTTTGTCACGCTGTCGGGCACCGAAGGCGCGGACACCATCACCGGCGGTGCGTCGGCCGAATTCATTCTTGGCCGGGGTGGCAATGACCGTCTTGTCGGCAACGACGGCAACGATACGCTTGATGGCGGTGCGGGCGCCGACAGCATTTACGGCGGTGCTGGCAACGATATCGTTTTCTACAGCGCGCAGGACCGCGTGCAGAACGGCGGGCTTGGAATCGATACGCTGGTGGTCGCTTCAGGCGCGACCATCAATCTGGGCGCTTCGGATCAGGTTTCGGGCGATAGCGGCACGGCATCCGGTTTTGAGAACATCGACGGCAGTGGCGCGACCGCTGCGCTGGTGCTGACGGGCTCGACAGCGGCCAACTGGCTGGAAGGCGGAAGCGGCAACGACCGTATAACTGGCGGTCGTGGTGCGGATGTATTGACGGGCAATGGGGGGGCAGACCGCTTTGTCTTTTCCAGCCTGGCCGATAGCCGTGCAGGAGAAGCCTTGGCCGACAGGATCACCGATTTCCAGACCGGCGTCGACAAGCTGGACCTGACGGGTGTTGATGCAATTTCCGGCGGCGCCAATAATGCCTTCCGCTGGATCGGCAGCGCGGATTTCGCGGCGACGGGTTCTGCCGGGCAATTGCGGTATGACGCGGTGACCGGTCTTCTGGAAGGTGACGTGAACGGCGACCGCGTGGCCGATTTCCAGATCGTTATGGACAGCGGCCTGTCGCTGACGGCGGCGGATATCCTGCTCTGAAACGCCGCAATCTTGCTGGCTCCTCCCCACAGGGGCGGGGCCTGCTTGCCGCCTCTGCCGCGCTAGACCTTTTGTGCAAGGGTCAGGCTTGTTGGCCGTTCATACCCCGGATGCGATGTGGCCGCGATCTGTCGAAATCCCATTGCCGCAAAGGCACTCTGGTTTTCCGCAAGTTCCACCCGGACCTGCAGTTGCAGCTCCGGCAAGCCCAATGCGCGGGCGCGACGGCGGGCAAGCGCCACCAAATGCTTTGCCAGACCTTGTTTGCGATGACTGGCGGCGACTGCCATTTTCCCGATGTAAAGATGGCCCGGTCGGGTCGTCAGGGCCACACAGGCGACGATGTCGCCGCCCTCCCTTATCACCCAAAGTTCGGACGTTGCCGCAAGCTGGCGCAGGTCTTCGCCCGTCATCCGGTCAAGCGATGACGGCGGGTCAATCCGGCCCTCCATGAATGCAAAGGCATCGCGCAGCAGTGCCAGCACCGGCGCGGGATCGTGATCGGGGCCAAGGCGTATCGGGGCGGTTATGGTCATCGCATCTCCTGTCCCGGGTGAGGGTAGCAGCCCACGAACCTGCGCGAAATTGCCAATATCTTGTGGATAAGATGCGCGCATGGTCCAGATGAGGGCCTGCAACATGCTTCGGGCGTTGACTCTGCCTTGTCGCCGCCAGACGATGCCAGCCCACCGGAATCAACGGAGTGACCGGTCCTTGCGCTTTTCCCGGCTTCGGCTGAACGGCTTCAAAAGCTTTGTCGATCCCACCGATCTTGTGATCGCCGAGGGGCTGACGGGTGTTGTCGGGCCGAACGGCTGCGGCAAGTCGAACCTGCTGGAAGCGCTGCGCTGGGTGATGGGCGAAAACCGGGCCAGCGCAATGCGTGGCGACGGGATGGAGGCCGTGATCTTTGCCGGCGCGGCCACGCGCCCCGCCCGCAACTTCGCCGAGGTCGTGCTGACCATCGACAATGCCGAACGGCTGGCCCCGTCGGGATTCAACGATGCCGACCAGCTTGAAATCGTGCGCCGGATCACCCGCGATGCCGGATCGGCCTACAAGGCCAACCACAAGGATGTGCGCGCGCGTGATGTGCAGATGCTGTTTGCCGATGCGTCGACCGGGGCGCATTCGCCCGCGCTGGTGCGGCAGGGGCAGATTTCCGAACTGATCAATGCCAAGCCGAAAAACCGCCGACGGATACTTGAGGAAGCTGCCGGGATTTCCGGCCTGTATCAGCGTCGGCATGAGGCAGAGCTGAAGTTGCAGGCGACCGAAGCCAACCTGCAACGGCTGGATGACGTGGTCGAGGCGCTGGCCCAACAGTTGCAGGCGCTGGCGCGGCAGGCAAGGCAGGCGGCGCGCTACCGCGAAATCGGCGAGGAACTGCGCCGGGCAGAGGGCATGTTGCTGTACCGCCGCTGGGCAGAGGCCGATCAGGCCCGACTGGCGGCGGAAACGGCGCTGACGGGTTTTGTCCGCGCCGCCGGGCTGGCCGAAGCCGCTGCCCGTGGTTCGACCAAGGCGCGTGCTGAGGCAGAAGGTGCACTGCCTCCCCTGCGGGAAGAGGACGCCATCGCGGGGGCGGTCCTGCAACGGCTGAGCGTCAGCCGCGACGCGCTGGCCGATCAGGAAAATCAGGCCGAAGCGCGGATCACCACCCTGACCGCCCGCATCGCGCAGCTTGCCCAGGATGGGGAGCGTGAGGCAGGTCTGAACCGTGATGCCGGGGAAACCATCGCGCGGCTGGACTGGGAACAGGGTCAGTTGCAGAAGGCGGGCGAAGGGCATGATGATCGTCTGTCATCGGCCTTGGCCGAAGCGCAGGGTGCCGCCGAAATCCTGACAGGACGAGAGGCGGCATTGGCCGAACTGGCCGAAGACATGGCGCGGCTTTCGGCCCGTCACCATTCTGCGCACCGGCTGCACACCGACGCGGTAACGACCCGCGACAAGAACGAGGCCGAGGCGACCCGTGCCCGTCTTTCTGCACGCGAGGCGGAAGCCGCGCTGGGACATGCCGGGGCCGATCACGCCGCATCTGCCAAGGCGGTCGAGGCGGCGCAGGCTGCTGCCGCCGCAGCAGAACACCGGCTGGCCGAGGCAGAGGCCGCACGGGCCGAGGCGCAGTCGCGAGAGGCAGAGGCGCGCGCCCAGCGTTCCGCTGCCGAAGGGGAAGCAAACGCCCTGCGGGCGGAAGTTGCGGCGCTGGCCCGTCTGGTAGAGCGTGAGACATCCGCGGGATCGCAGGTGCTTGACCGGCTGCGGGTCGCGCCCGGCTATGAAAAGGCGCTGGGTGCCGCGCTGGCCGACGATTTGCGGGCACCCGAGGTGTCGGAACAGCGGCGGTCGGGCTGGGCACGGCTGCCCGCCTATGATGCCGCGCGGCCTCTGCCCGATGGCGTGGTGCCGCTGGCCGCGCATGTCGAAGTGCCCGATGTACTGGCCCGCCGTATCGGCCAGATCGGTCTGGTCGACCGTGCCGATGGCGCGCGGTTGCAGGTGCTGCTTGATCCCGGACAGCGGCTGGTCAGCCGCGAGGGCGACCTTTGGCGCTGGGACGGGTTCCGCGCCACGGCCGAGGACGCACCGCAGGCTTCGGCGCTGCGGTTGCAGCAGCTGAACCGGCTGGTGGAGCTGAAGCGCGATCTGGAGGAGGTCGCCGCCCGCGCCGAGGGGGCGAAGCGCGCGCATGAGGCACTGACGGCACGCGTGCAGGAAACTGCCCGGACTGACCAGTCCGCGCGGGACGCCCGGCGCGAGGCCGACCGCGCCCTGACCGAAGCCATGCGATCGCAAAGCCGGGCAGAGGCCGACTGTTCCATCGCGCAGGCAAAGCTGGAAGCGGCGCGCATGGCCGTGTCCCGGCACGAGGACGAGGCGATGGCCGCCCGATCGCAACTGGCAGAGGCCGAGCGGGCGGTGGCTGCACTTCCCGATCTGGATGCCGCCCGTGCCGCGATCGAGGACGTGAAGCTGACGGTCGAGGCCGCGCGCATGGCGATGATGACCCGCCGTGCCGCCCATGACGAGTTGCGGCGTGAGGGCGAGGCCCGCACGAAGCGGCGACAGGAAGTGACGAAAGAACTTTCCGGCTGGCGGCATCGTCTGGAAACGGCGTCGGCACGGATCGCCGAACTGACTGATCGCAAGACAGTGGCAGAGGGCGAACTGACCGAGGCGTCCCGCGCACCGGGCGAGCTTGCGGCGAAACGGGCGGAACTTTCCGATGCGATTTCCGATGCCGAACGCCGCCGGGCCGCCGCCGCCGATGCCCTGTCCGCCGCCGAGGGCCGGCTGCGCGATTCCGCCCTCGCAGAACGGGAGGCCGAACGGGCAGCATCCGAGGCCCGCGAGACCCGCGCAAGGGCCGACGCACGCGCGGAAGCTGCCCGCGAAACCGTAGCTGTGGCGACGGCGCGCATTCACGAAGAAACTGAAGGTGACGCGGAGACGTTGTTGGCCAGCCTCGATTCCGCACCGGATGCGATGCCAGATGCCGAGACACTGGAAATCGATACGGCACGCCTGAAGCGCCAGCGCGAAGCACTTGGCGCAGTGAACCTGCGCGCGGAAGAGGATGCGAAAGAGGTTCAGACCGAACACGATACGCTCGTCACCGAAAAGGCCGATCTGGAGGAGGCAATCCGCAAGCTGCGGTCCGGCATCGCGGGACTGAACCGCGAGGGGCGCGAACGGCTGTTGACCGCGTTCGAACAGGTCAACGCCAACTTTGCCACGCTGTTCACGCATCTGTTTGGTGGGGGGGAGGCCAAGCTGGTTCTGGTCGAAAGCGACGATCCTCTGGAAGCCGGGCTTGAAATCCTGTGCCAGCCGCCGGGCAAGAAGCTTTCCACGCTGTCGCTGCTGTCAGGCGGAGAACAGACGCTGACCGCGCTGGCGCTGATCTTTGCGGTGTTCCTGGCCAACCCCGCCCCGATCTGCGTGCTGGACGAAGTGGACGCGCCGCTGGACGACGCCAACGTGACGCGGTTCTGCGACCTGCTGGACGAGATGACCCGCCGCACCGATACGCGGTTCCTGATCATCACCCATCACGCCGTGACGATGAGCAGGATGGACCGGCTGTTCGGTGTGACCATGGCCGAACAGGGCGTCAGCCAGCTGGTCAGCGTCGATCTGAAACGGGCCGAGGCGATGGTTGCCTGAGGCGCGCTTGACGCAGGCGTCAGCCGCCACCAATCTGCCGCGAGGGTTCGGGAGTTGACCATGAAAGATATCTGCAATCTCGCCACGCTGGCCGTTTTGCTGGGCGCCTTGCCCGCGATGGCGGAAAACCTGACGGCGGGCGATCCGCAATCCATCGTCGAGGTGATGCAGTCGGAAGGGTATGTGGCCAAGCTGACCACAGACGATCTGGGTGACCCCAAGATCGAAAGCCGGATATCCGACACGACGTACTCGGTCTATTTCTATGGCTGCGAACGGGGAAAGGACTGCGCCTCGATCCAGTTTTCCGCAGGATACGACATTGACGGCAACCTTGATTTTGAAAAAGCAAACGGCTGGCTGCGGGACAACCGTTATGCCCGCGTCATCGTGGATGACGAGGGTGATCCCTTTCTTCGGATGGATGTGCTGATGTATCCGGATGGCATCGGGGTGGCGACGTTCATCGAATATCTCGACCTGTGGCGGATATTGGTCGAGGATTTCGAGCCGGTCATCGACTGGTAACCGGTCTGCGCGGCCATATCCGCCAATCCCGGCGCATCGTGATAGGTGCCCGGCACCGGTGCGTAATCCGGGAGGGCCAATTCTGTTTCGCAGGTTGCTGATACGGAGCGCGATCGAATTACAACTCCTCCAGCAGCGCCTGCGTGGGCCAGGCATCGGCAGGCAGGCCAAGGCGCGCCTGTTCCTTTTGCACGGCGGTCCGTGTGGCGGCACCGAGGATGCCATCGATCTTGCCCACATCGTAACCGCGCGCGGCGAGCTTTTCCTGAAGCTGTTTCATGCCCGCTTCATCCAGCCCCGGTTCCGGGTCTCGCGCGTCGTAGACTGGCGCGCCTTCCAGTCTTGTGGCGAAGTAGGCGGCGGTGGTGACGTAGGTAAAGCTTTGGTTCCATTCGAAATAAACGCGAAAGTTCGGATAGGCGAGGAAGGCCGGACCTTTGCGCCCCACCGGCAGGATCACCGATCCGCTCAATCCGGCCACCAGTTCGCCCTCGCGTGCATTGACGCCCATCGCGACCCAGTCCGATACCGGCAGTTCGGTATCGATCCCTGTCTTTGCCCAGTCGAGCGTGTCGGGCACCGTTATTTCCTGCAACCACGGTTCACCCCGGCGCCAGCCGAGGCCGGCCAGCATTTTCGCCCCCGACATCAGAGCATCGGGGGGAGAGGTTTTCAGGCTGACATGGCCATCGCCATCACCGTCGACGCCATTTCGCAGGATGTCATCCGGCAGCATCTGAACCATGCCGATTTCCCCGGCCCAGGCCCCGGTGGTTTTCGCAGGATCGAAATCGCCATCTGCCGCCAGTTCCATCGCGGCGAAAATCTGCGGGCGGAACAGTTCCGGCCTGCGGCAGTCATGTGCCAGCGTCACCAGTGCATCACGGGTGTTGAAATCGCCCTGCACCGCGCCGTAGTCGGTTTCCAGCGCCCAGAAGGCCAGAAGAACACCTGGCGCGATGCCATGCTCTGATTCGATCCGGGCAAAGACATCCGCATGTTTCTTGCGATTGGACAACCCCCGGCTCAGCCGGTCCTTGCTGATGACAGCGCGTGAAAAATCGACGAAGCTTTTGCGGAACACGCCCTGCGCGCGGTCGGCTTTCAGCACCCTTGCATCCTGACGCGCGCCATCCAGGACAGTGGCGGCCACATCTGCGGCGATGCCTCGTGACTGCGCTTCGGTCTGCAATCCGTCAAGAAACGCCCTGAAATCGCCCCCGCATTCCGCCGGGGCTGCGCTTGGCAGGAAAAGGGCTGCAGTCAGGGTCAGAATATGGAGCGGGCGCATGTTCAGCCTTTCAGCGGATCAGTGCGCCCAGATGTGCACAACCGCCATGGCGGCGGCAAGGGCCAGCAGCAATGCCCAAGTCTTCCACAACACCTGCACGGAAGCGTCAATGTCATCTGGTCCGGCGTCGCGGCGACCTTCGGGCAGGACCCAGGGGAATTGTTTCAGCACCCCGCCATAGCTGCGCGGCCCGGCGAGAGAAATGCCCAGCACCACGGCCATGGCGGCTTCGGGCCAGCCCGCATTGGGCGAGCGGTGCAGCGGCGCATCGCGCAGCACCTTGCCGCGACCGTCAAGACGCCCGGATGCCAGCAGGATCAGCGCGGCCGTCAGGCGTGCGGGCAGAACATTCAGCGCATCGTCCAGTCGCGCCGCCGCCCAGCCGAAATCCCGGTAGCGGTCCGACATGTGGCCGATCATGCTGTCGGCGGTGTTCACCACCTTATAGATCAGGATGCCGGGCAGCCCCAGCAGCAGGAACCAGAAGGCAGGGGCAATCACGCCGTCGGACAGGTTTTCGGCCGCACTTTCCACTGCCGCCCGTGCTACGCCGTCAGCTTGCAGCGCGCTGACATCCCTGCCCACGATCCGCGCAACCGCGCGCTGCCCGTCCGGCAGGGAAAGCCGCAGCGCATCCCCCACGGCCTGCACATGCTGGCACAGGCTTTTCTGCGCAAGCAGGATCGCCGCCAGCAGGACTTCGATCAGACTGCCGCCGGGCAAGGCGGACAATGCCCAGCCCAGCCCCGCGGTGCCCGCAACCAGCAGGGCCACGGCTGCCACGCCCTTTCCCTTGCGGCCCTCGCCCTGGTTCAGCCGTGTATCCATCCAGCCAATGACCTTGCCGAACAGCACGGCCGGATGAGGAACGCGGGACCAGAGCCAGCGCGGTTCCCCTACGATGGCGTCAAGCAGCAGCGCAAGCGCCAGCAGCAGGGCATGGCTCACAGCGCATCCTCCAGCCTTTGCCAGTCGGTTTCATCACCCGGCAGGCCCAGCCGCAGCCAGTGTCGGGAATAGGGAAAGATGCGGGTCAGGATATGCGCGCGCGCCAGCCTTTCGTGCCAGTCGCCTGCATCGGGAACAGCGTAAGTGCGAAACAGCGTTGTGCCGCCGACCAGCGTTGCGCCATTGGCGATCAGGATTGCATCAAGTCGCGCTGCGTCCGCGGCCAGTCGCGCGCGTGTGGCGGATGCCCAGCCGGCATCGGCCAATGCCGCCGTCCCCGCCGCCAGAGCAGGCCCGGACACGGGCCATGGTCCAAGCAAGGTGGACAATCGGGCAATCAGGGCCGGATCGCCCATCGCAAAACCCAACCGCAATCCGGCGAGCCCCCAGAATTTTCCCAGCCCTTTCAGGATCAGCACGCCGGGTCGCGAGGCGAGCGCGATCAGGCTTTCATCCGGGCGACAGTCGCAGAAGCTTTCGTCGATCACCATAAGCCGTGCGGAGGGCATGTCGGTTGCTTTCCAAATCCGTCCGTCCGGATTGTTCGGGTGCACCGCGACGAAAGCCTCGCCAGCCTCGCCAGTGTGCCAGCCATGAGCGGCAAAGGCTGCGGCGTGTTCATTATACGTGGGGCCTGGGATATTTACGACAGCGGGGGGCAGCAGCGCCGGGATGCGCGCGATCAGCGACGATGTTCCGGGCGCGGCCAGAATGGCGGCGTCATCAGGTACCTGCCAGAAATGGCGCGCCGCCGCCAGCAGCGAGGCGGTTGCAGCCGCATCGGGCAGCCGTGTCCAGTCGCGGGCATGCAGCGCCGGCAGCGGATAGGGGACCGGATTGATGCCTGTCGACAGGTCCAGCCAGGTTTCGGGTGCCCCGCCATAACGGATCATCGCAGCATCCAGCCCGCCGCCATGATCGCGGTGCGAAGCGGCCGGGCAATCGGTGCTGATCGCCCTTTGGCTGAATTCTCTGGTCACTTGATCGCCCCATGCTGGCGCAAATCCGCCGATGCCACTGTCATTGTTGATCCAAACTTAACAGTTTCTTAGGGAACGGTTAGCATTCTTGGCCATGAGCGGTGAGTAAAGCCAACGTTCCGGAGGATGCAATGCGAGTGTTGATCGTGGAAAGCAACCCCGAACTCGGCAGGCTGTGGCAACGGCATCTGGAGCGTCAGGGAAGCGAGGTGATCCTTGCGAACACGCAAGAGGATGCGGTGGCCGTGCTTCAGCGGGCGGTGGTCGATGTGATCGTGCTGGACCTTGTTCTGGAACAGGGCAGCGCCTTTGCCGTGGCCGATTTTGCCAGTTACCGGCAGCCCGACTCTTCCGTCATCTTCGTGACCAACACCACCTTCTTTTCCGACGGTTCGATCTTTGCGCTGATGCCGAACGCCCGCGCCTTTGTGCAGACGGAAACATCGCCGGCCGATCTGGCGGCGATGGTGGAACATTACGGCCGCGCGGCGTGAACCAGCCTTTCGCGCCCGTGGGGCGCATGAAAATCCAGAACCGGGTTGATCGGGATGATCCGGTTCGGATTTATAGTGTCGTGGCTGTAGTGATAGTGCCGCACGATATGGTCGAAATGGACGGTTTCGGCCACGCCCGGCCACTGGAACAGGTCGCGCGTGTAGGCCCATAGCGCCGGGTAATCGATCAGCCGCCTGCGGTTGCACTTGAAATGCAGGTGATAGACCGGATCGAACCGCAGCAGCGTGGTGAACAGCCGCCAGTCGGCTTCGGTCGGACGATCCCCCAGCAGGAAGCGCCGGTCTGAAAGGTGATCCCCCAGCCAGTCAAGTTCATCGAACAGGGCCTGCACCGCCGCATCGTAAGGGGCCTGCGCCGTCGCGAAACCTGCCTTGTAGACGCCGTTGTTGACCCGGTCATAAATACGGGCGTTCATCGCCTCGATCTCGGGCCGCAGTGGTTGCGGCCAGTAATCATCGGTGTTGCCGGTGATCCCGTCGAAAGCCGAATTGAACATGCGGATGATTTCGGACGACTCGTTGGAAACGATGGTGTTGCGTTCCTTGTCCCAGAGCACGGGCACGGTGACGCGGCCCGTCACATCTGGTTTCGCGCGGGTGTAGATGTCGCGCAGGAAGGGCAGGCCGAACAGGGTGTCGCCGGTCGCGCCCTGAAAATCGGTGGCAAAGGTCCAGCCATCTGCCAGCATGTCGGGATGCACAACCGACACGCCGACATGCGGCACCAGACCCTTGATCGCGCGAAAGATCAGCGTGCGATGTGCCCAGGGGCAGGCAAAGGAGACATAGAGATGATAGCGGCCGCTCTCGGCGGCAAAGCCGCCGTCACCACTGGGGCCGGGGCTGCCGTCGGCGGTGATCCAGTTTCGGAATCCCGCCGTGCTGCGCCGGAATGCCCCGCCGGTCCTGCGGGTATCATACCAGGACGGATCCCAGTGCCCATTGACCAGTTGTCCCATCGCCGCTGTCCTTTCCTGACCGCAAGGATCCGGGCAGATTTAGCCCTGACCCATCGCCGGGCAAGCCCGCCACGCGCATAGGTTCTGCGCGCAGGCGCACCATAGGCCCAGACTGGCTTGCCACCGCTGATTGCAGAATCATGGAACTGCAAAATTCTATCACAAAATATTCAATAAAAACATGATACTGATCGGCAGCTTGATTTTTGGCGGCCATCCGTCACACTGATCACAGGGAGTGTGCCATGTCGGAATTCTTACCCAGGGAAGTGCGTGAGGGGCTGGAAATTGCGCGTCGTCTGGCGCAACGAAGGAAGTCGCGTTTGCGATTGCATCTGGGCAATGAAATCTATCCCGTGCTGCGGCTCTGGCACGAAGGGTTGGCTCTGGAAGCCGGCCCTCTGACCCATCTCCGGGGGCTCGGTGATATTTATGACGGTTCACGCCACATGTGGCAGTGCCTGATCGTCGCGTCGGATGTCGAGAATGGCGAGTTGGTCTGCACGTTCAAACGGTCAACCTTGGCAGAGGACAAGGCCCCGCTGGATTTCGTCCGCGCCGAAAACGCGCCGGTCGGTTTGTTGCCGAGGTTCTGAAACACGCTTGTAGCTCAGCCAGGCGGTGGATATGTCGGCGGGGACAGTTGCATGCTGCCCGGACGATATTGGGTGCAGGCGCTTTTGATGGGCGCAGGCCGTCGCCTGACCAGCCTCATTCACGGTCTGATTTCCACCTGCGTCCCCACCGGCACCACGCGCCACAACTCCTCGATCTGGGCGTTGGTCACGGCGATGCAGCCCGCCGTCCAATCGCCCCGACCCTTCATTCCCACCGGCATGGCATTGGGTTGGCCGTGGATGAAAATGTCGCCGCCGGGGTCATAGCCGCCGGCCTTTGCCCGCGCCCGATCCTCGGGTTGCGGATAGTCGATGCCAAGCGACAGGTGGAACGCGCTGTTCTGGTTCCTGCGGTCGATGCGATAGAAACCTTCCGGCGTGCGCCCGTCCCCCTGCCTGACCTTGTCGCCTCTGGGTGCGAACCCCAATGCCACCGGATAGCTGCGCAGCGCGATGCCATCCCGGAACACCGTCATCTTGCGCGCGGCCTTTTCGATCAGGATGCGGTCGACCTGACCCGACAGCGGCGGCAGCGGTGCGGGACCGCGATCCGGCAGGCGTGGGGCGATCAGCGCAATGACTGCGACCGCCAGAGCCATCAGAAGGAAAAGCGCACGCCTCATTGAAGATCGGCAAATGCCGCCTGTAGTCGCGCCACCGCCTCGGCCACGCGGGCGCGGGGCGTGGCGATGTTGAAGCGCAGGAAATTCTCGCCCCCCGACCCGAAGCTTGCGCCGTGATTGGCCGCGATCCCGGCGCCCTTTTCGACACGGGCATTGCATTCACCTGCGGTCATGCCGGTATCCGAAAAATCGACCCAGGCCAGATAGGTCGCTTCCAGCGGCATCGACCGCAGGCCGGGGATCGTGGCGATGCCGTCATCGAACAGGCGCCGGTTGCCATCAAGATACCGGTTCAGCGCATCCACCCAGACAGCCCCTTCGGGAGAATAGGCCGCGGTGGCCATGTGCATGCCGAAGGAATTGGGCGAAATGCCATGCGCCATCATCCTTGCTGCGAAACGGGTGCGCAGGGCGGGGTCCGGGATGATCACATTCCCGGAATGACAACCCGCGATGTTGAAGGTCTTTGTTGTGGCGGTCATCATCACCAGACGATCCGAAATATCCGGCGCGGCGAGCGGCATCGGCACATGCCGTTGGCCCGGCATCAGCAGGTCATGGTGGATTTCGTCGGAAACAAGGATCAGGTCATGCGCGCGCGCCAGGTCGGCGACGGCGCGAAGCTCATCACCCGTCCACACGCGCCCGCCGGGATTGTGGGGCGAGCACAGGATAAGCATCCTTGCGTCAGCAGCCGCCCGCGCCGCCGCATCGAAATCCATCTGATACCGGCCATCCACGTCCGCCAGCGGGCATTCCACCACACGACGACCGGCAGCTTTGATGGTACGGGCAAAGGCATGATAGACCGGGGTGAACAGCATTACTCCGTCGCCCGGCTGGGTGAAGGTGTCGATACACATGCCGGTGCCGTGCACGAGACCATGGGTGGTAAGGATCGCTTCACGCTCGACCTGCCAGCCATGGCGGCTGGCCATCCACCACTGCACCGCATCAAGATACGCACGGTCATCACCGAAATAGCCATAGATGCCATGGTCTGCCATGGCCTGAACTGCCCGCTGCACACAGGCGGGCGGGCGAAAATCCATGTCGGCCACCCACATGGGCAGTCCGGTATCGGCAGGAACGCCGAACATCGCCTCCATCCCGTCCCATTTCACGGAATGGGTGCCGCGCCGTTCAATGATTTCGTCGAAGTTCATGCTTTCCTCTTTCTGCGGCCAAGGTAGCCGGATGCCATGGTGCTGCAAGCCCCCGCTTTTTGTTGGGACAACGTGCCATGCAATTTCATTAAAATGGGAAAATGTTCCATACCATAAATTGTATTCAGAACAATGTATGTTCGTGTGTCCGAAATACGGGATGAGTATCCCGAAGATTTCTTGGCTTTGATGCCTGTTGTGACCATTGCGTGCGCCCGAAGCATCGCCTAAATCGTCGCCATGAGCCTGCGAAACATTCTCATCCATCCCGATCCGCGCCTGCGCAAGGTCTGCGACCCCGTGGCAGAGATCACGCCGGATCTTCGCGCGCTTGCCGACGACATGCTGGAAACCATGTATGATGCGCCGGGGATCGGGCTGGCGGCGCCGCAGGTCGGTGTGACGAAGCGGCTGATCGTATTGGATTGCGTGAAGGACCCGGACCTTGCGCCGCGTCCGCTGGCCATGTTCAACCCGGAAATCTTCTGGTCATCCGAAGAGCGCAGCACCTATGACGAAGGTTGCCTGTCGATCCCGGAGCAATACGCGGATGTGGAACGTCCTGCCGAAGTGCGGGTGCGCTGGCTGTCGCCAGAGGGCAAGGTGCAGGAAGAGCATTTCACCGGCCTTTGGTCGACCTGTGTTCAGCATGAAATCGACCACCTGAACGGCAAGCTGTTCATCGACTATCTGAAGCCATTGCGCCGCAGCATGATTACCCGGCGCATGGAAAAGCTGAAACGCGAAAAGGCACGGGCCTGATCCATGGCGGTGCGGACGATCCTGCGATGGCCCGATCCGCGCCTTTCGCTGGAATGCGCACCGGTGGAAACCTTTACACGAGAGATGCGGGCCCTTGTCGCGGATATGTTCGAGACAATGTATGCCGCATCCGGGCGCGGTTTGGCGGGGCCGCAGATCGGCGCCATGCACCGCGTCTTTGTCATGGACACCGGCTGGAAAGAAGGTCTGCCGGAACCGCAGGCCTTTCTGAACCCGACGATCACCTACCGGTCGCAGGAACGGGCGACAGCGGCAGAGGGATGCCTTTCAATTCCCGGCATCATGGCCTTCGTCACCCGGCCGTCGGCGATCCGGTTGCGCTGGCAGGGGCTGGATGGCACCACCTATGTGGCCCCGTTCGACGGCTTCGGCGCTACATGTGTGCAGCATGAAAACGATCATCTGAACGGCGTGCTAACGCTGGATCATCTGACGGCCGAGGCGCGTGCCGAAGTCCTGGCAATTTGCATGCCATGACAGTTCGTCCCTTCTTGCCCTGGCCCGATCCACGCCTGCGCACCCCTGCCGCAGATGTGCCCGCGATCACGGAAGACGTGCACGCCATCTGGGCCGATATGGTTGAAACCATGGACGCCATGCCGGGTTATGGTCTGGCCGGGCCGCAGGTCGGGGTGATGTTGCGGCTGGCCGTTGTGGATTGCAGCGAAAGCCGGGGGCAGGCCGTGTTGATGGCCAATCCGCTGGTTCTTCACGCCTCTGTCCAGCCCCGCGACCATGAAGAGGCCAGCCCGAACCTGCCCGGCGTTTCCGCCGTCATCACCCGGCCCCGCGCGGTGACCGTGCGGTTCCTCAACGCCGAGGGTGTGATGGAGGATCGCGATTTCGTCGGGCTCTGGGCGACAAGCGTGCAGCACCAGATCGATCATCTGGCGGGTAGGATGTATTTTGACAGGCTGTCGGCCCTGAAACGGCAGCGGCTGCTGGCCCGGGCGGAAAAACTGCGCAAGCGGGGCGGCGCATGAGAGTGGTGTTCATGGGTACGCCTGACTTTTCCGTGCCGGTGCTGGATGCGCTGGTCACGGCGGGGCGTGACATCGCTGCGGTCTATAGCCAGCCGCCACGTCCGGCAGGTCGCGGCAAGCAACCCCGACCCAGCCCCGTGCAGGCGCGGGCGATGGCACTGGGCCTGCCGGTGTACCATCCGGTGTCGCTGCGCGATCCGCAGGCGCAGGCGGAATTCACAGCCCTCAGCGCCGATGTCGCTGTGGTGGTGGCCTATGGGCTGATCCTGCCGCAACCGGTGCTGCATGCGCCGCGCATGGGCTGCCTGAACATCCATGCCAGCCTGTTGCCACGCTGGCGCGGCGCTGCCCCCATCCACCGCGCGATCATGGCGGGGGATGCCGAAACCGGCGTCTGCATCATGAAGATGGAGGCCGGGCTTGATACCGGCCCGGTTCTGCTGCGCGAGGCAATCGCCATCGGCGCGACCGAGACGACGGGCGAACTGCACGACCGGCTGTCGGCCATGGGCGCGCGGTTGATCGTGCAGGCGCTGGACCGGCTTGACACTTTGGTCGCCGAGCCACAGCCCGATACAGGCGTCACCTATGCCGTCAAGATCGACAAGGCAGAGGCGCGGGTGGTCTGGGATGCTTCGGCGGATGCGGTTGCGCGGCAGATCAACGGCCTTTCGCCCTTTCCTGGGGCATGGACCGAAGTTGCGGGGGAACGGATCAAGCTGCTGCGCGCTACCCAGGTTCCGGGCGCAGGACCAGCCGGGACCGTTCTGGACGGATTCACCATTGCCTGCCAGACGGGTGCCGTGCGTATCGAAGAAGCGCAGCGCGAGGGGCGCAAACCGATGCCTGCCGGGGACTTGCTGCGCGGGCTGATCCTGCCGCCAAGGCTGCAATAGTTCCCCCTTTTCGCAAGCTGCGCCAACACCCATATTGCGGCGACATGACCGGGAGGACACGCCCATGCCATTCATCGCCATGATCGTCATCGGGGCTGCCGCAGGGTTTCTGGCGACGCGGATCATGAAGGTCGAGTCAGGCATCATCACCACGGTGTCCATCGGCATCCTCGGGGCCGTGGCGGGTGGGCTGGTTCTGCGGGCGCTGGTCTCCCTGCTGGGCCTTGCGGCGGGATTTGTCGGTGCCGTGCTTGGGGCGCTGGCGCTGATCTGGTTGTGGCAGCGGTTCGGACCGCGTCTCTGACGCGTGCTTCTGACGGAAACTGTCAGCAGGGGGCAGGTATTGTCGGGGCAGGAGGTGCCCGATGATGCAGAACGGCCGGAAATTCTGGATCGCCATCGCCTGCGCAGATCATGTCGCACGGGGCCGTGCAGGCGGGTTCATGCAGGTCTGTCATGGCAAGGGGGGCCCGTTGGCCCGTATCGCACCGGGGGATCGGATCGTATATTATTCGCCATCGGCCAGCATCGGGCACTCGGACGGGCTGCAAAGTTTCACCGCCCTTGGCACCGTGGCAGATGGCCAACCCTACAGCATTGACTCGGGCAACGGTTTCCTGCCCTTTCGCCGCGATGTGATCTGGGACAGGGCGGCAATCGCGCCGATCCGTCCGTTGCTTGACAGGATGGAATTCACGCGCGGCAGACGCACTTGGGGCTATGCGTTCCGCTTCGGTGTGCTGACGATCACCGCTTCCGATTTCACGACAATCGAGACGGCAATGACGAAGGTCACTGTCGCGGCGGCCGGGCCTTGTAGACCGGCAACCGCCAGCCGAATGCCAGACTGCCCGCCCGCAGTGCGAATGTGACGGCCGCGCAGGCCATCAGGGCGGGCGGACCAGGGGATATGAGCCAACCCCAGACCAGCGCTGCTGCCGCGCCACCAAAAGCCGCGGTCAGATACAGTTCTCCCTGCCGCAGCCCCAAGGGCACCTCGTTGCAGACCACATCGCGCATAAGCCCGCCGAAACAGCCGGTGACGACGCCCGTGATCAACACGATTACCGGCCCCTGTCCCATGCTGAACGCAACCCCCACGCCGGCAGGGACGGCCACCCCCAGCGCGCAGGCATCCAGCCACAGGATCGCGCGATAGCGGCTTTCCAGCAGATGCGCGGTAAAGAACACCAGAATGGCGGCTGCCGAGGCCAGCAACACATATTCGGGCTTGCGCACCCAGAACACCGGGTCGCGGCCCAGAAGCAGGTCGCGCAGCGTACCGCCGCCCACAGCCGTCAGCGCGGCGATAAAGATGAAGCCCACCAGATCAAGCTGCGCCCGGCTGGCGACAAGCGCGCCGGTCAGGGCAAAGACCAGCACAGCCGCGTAATCCAGCCCCTCGACCAGCGTCATGGTGCAGGCTGCGGGGTTTTGGCGGGCTTGAAGGGTGCCATACCCGCACGGGCCAGTGCATCGGCACGTTCGTTTTCCGGGTGCCCGGCATGGCCCTTGATCCATTCCCAGCGCACCTGATGCCGTGCCTGGGCAAGTTCCAGTCTTTGCCACAGCTCGGCGTTCTTGACGGGCTTGTTGTCTGCCGTGCGCCAGCCGTTGCGCTTCCAGCCGTGAATCCACTGGTTCACGCCGTTCTTCACATAGGCGCTGTCGGTTACGACGGTGATCGCGGTCGGACGTTTCAGCCCCTCCAGCGCGGAAATGGCGGCCATAAGTTCCATGCGGTTGTTGGTGGTCCGGGCTTCCCCACCCTTGATCTCGCGCTCCCGCACCACGGCACCGCTTTCCATCGCCTGAAGCAGCACCCCCCAGCCACCTGGGCCGGGATTGCCGGAACAGGCCCCGTCCGTATAGGCGAAAAGCTCAACCATAGGCGGCCACCGCAAGGCACAGGATCACCCCCGCCGTCAGCCACAGCCGCAGGACCAGCCACCAACGCGGGGTCAGCCCCTGTTGCCAGAACAGGGC
>JBOFCO010000028.1:0-5588 GCA_051646105.1 Paracoccaceae bacterium | reverse complement strand
CAAGACGCTGCAGCGCATCCATCTGCGGCTGACTGAAATGCGCCTTGAACCCATGATCGGCATCCAGCCGCAGCATCGCGTCGCGCGATTGCAGATAGGATTGAACGGTGATCGAATCCTGCGATGTGGCAAACTGCGTGCCGGCGAACAGCCCGCCCATCCCGCCGGAGCCGCCCCCCTGTGCCTGCTGGATGACGAATTCGGACTTCGTCGCATAAAGCGGCGTGGCGAAGACATAGTAATAAAGCCCGGCAATCAACGTTGGCAGCAACACGAAAAACGCCAGCCGGGCCAGCATCAGCGCAAAGCGGTGCCGACGACGGCGGACGATATCCTGCTGGATGCGCTCGATATCGTGCAGACGCGCGGTTTCAGCTGCCTGCGCGGGAGAGGGCACGGGCGCGCCCTGCCATGCCTGCGGCAAGCCAGCCGCAGGAGCGTCGGCAGAGGGTGCGCGCGCGCCTTCACCCTTTATCATCTCCAACACATTCACGCGCTGGAACGGATCGATGCCCTGCTCGCGCAACTTTCGCACCAGTTCATGATCGTCATGGCCGTCAATACCGTGCTTTTGCGCCACGCGACGGGCCATGCGCAGTTGCCGGGCGGTCAGCGCAGGTTCGGGCTGCGGTTCCGGTTCCTTCTTGGGCTGTGCGGCTTGCGAAACAGGTTTGGGCTGCGGTTCCAAAGGCGGAAAGATGTTTGCGGGAAAGCCATCCTCGACCGGCTCAAAGGGAGAGTCTGCTTCAGGCTGCGCCTGCTGGGCTGCATCCCTGGCGGCGATACCGTCGGTCGGGCGCACCATCCGGCGGATGTGATAGCGTTTAGCGCTGGGTTTCGTAGTCATAAAGCCGCTTCGCTTCCTCAAGTGTGTCGAACACATATAGCTTGCCGTCGCGCAGAACGGCGGCCTGCCTGCAGAATTTTTCCAGCGTCTGTGCCTGATGCGACACCACGACCACGGTCGTCGTGGCAAGCCGGTCGCGCAGGATCGCGCCGGACCGACGGTTGAAACCGGCATCGGTGGTGGCAGGCATCCCTTCGTCGATCAGATACAGGTCAAAATCCAGCGCCAGCATCAGCGCAAAGGAAAACCGCGACCGCATGCCCGAACTGTAGGTTCCGACAGGTTGATCGAAATACTCGCCAATGTCGCAAAGCCAGCGGCAGAAGGATTCGACATAGTCGGGGTCAAGCCCGTAAAGCCGCGCGATGTAGCGGGAATTCTCGGTTGCGCTGTGACGTGTGACAACGCCGCCCATGAACCCCAGCGGAAAGGAGATGCGGCAGGACCGGCGGATTTCGCCTTCGTCCGGCTTTTCAAGGCCCGCCATCATGTTGATGATGGTTGTCTTGCCAGAGCCGTTCGGAGCAAGGATGCCAAAGGAACGGCCCCTTTCTATGCGAAAAGAGGCCCGGTCAAGGATCACCTTGCGGCTTTTCCCTGTCCAGAACGATTTGCTGACATTGTCGAATTCCAGCATCAACGCGCCCGGTTTCGTCCCTGTGTCCTGCCGCCATTATCGGTCATGCGGCTTGTTCCGCGCGGCGTGATTGCTTCCTGTTTCGGGATAATACTGACAATGGGCGTAATTGTGGCAAATTAAGCATAAAATCCCGCCGGGGCAAAAGCTCCGGCAGATGTCATGTTGTCAGATGGCGGGCGCGAGTTCTCAGCTACGCTTCTGAACACGGAAAAGCTTGCCGGCGACCAGTGCTGTAAACGCTGCCCCAAAGGACATCAGCGCACCCATCTTGGCGGCGTCCTGCACCGGCCCGGGATCGAAAGCCACCGATGCAACGAACAGCGCGACGGTGAATCCGATTGCCGCAACGAAACCCACGACAACCAGATCGCCCAGGCCCATCCCCTTGGGCAGGCCCAGCCGCAGGATCCGCGCCGCGAACCAGCCAAACAGGAAAATACCCAGCGGTTTGCCAATCAGCAGTCCGGCAAGCACCAGCCAGGTCGGTTCACTGATCGCGCCGAACTCCACCCCGGCGTTCAGCAGCCCGAAGAAGAACAGGACGATTTCCACCGGATGCTTCAGCAGGTGTTCACAGTGGTTCAGCAGGTCGGTCAGAAACTGCTCTGCCTCGGCAAAGATGCCAAAGGCCCGGTCAGCATGCGGGATGGTCGGCACGATCGGCAATAGCCCCAGTGCCGGATGGATGCCTGCCTGCGCAAAGCCAAACCAGCTTAGCATTCCGGCGATCAGGTACGGCCAGAATGACAGGCGCTTGCGCACAAAGGTAGATCGCGGGCGCAGCTGATCGCCCGTATCAAGCTTGCGTGGCAGCCAGTTGAACAGCAGATAGACCGCAAGCGCAGCGCCGAGCGACAGCAGAAGCCATTGGGGGGCCAGTTCTGCCGTCGGATAGAAAACCGCAAGGATGATCAGCCCACCGGCATCGTCCGCAATGGCCAGAAGCAGCAGGAAGCGGATCGCGGGATGGTTCGCGCCAAAGATGATGCGCCCGACGAGATAGGAAAAGGCGATGTCGGTCGCGGTCGGGATCGCCCATCCCCGGCTGACGGCATCGAATACACCCAGAACGATGGCCAGCCCCAGATAGACGGCAACCGGCCCAAGCATCCCCCCGGCGGTGGCAATCAGCGGTGTCAGTGCCTTGCGCCCGCGCAGCGGCCCTTCTTCAAGGATCACGGCTTCCCACACCTCTTTCGCGGCGATGGCAAAGAAAAATGCCATGAGCATGTCGTTGACAAGATAGTGGAATGTCACGACGCGCGAGACATCGCCGAACTCCATATGCGCGGCGTCCCCGCCATGCGCCACCGCCCATTCTTCCAGCGGCACACCGATCAGGTTGCTGAACCACAACGGATATTCAACAAAGTGATGATAGCTCGACGGATCGGTGTTGGCCCAGACAAGCGCAATCAGCGCCCCGGCCACAAGCAGCAGCGAATAGTTTGCGAGAAAGTTCCAGACGCGATACATCCGCGGCAAGCCTCCGGTGGTTTCCCCATCCTTAGTCCAGGGGACAAGGCGGGGCAACTGCATGACCGGAAACGGCGCAGGTATGCACAAAAGGGATGAGTGACGTGATTTCCGATCTGGACCGGGCACATGCGACGATGATGGCAAGCCCCGACGCCGAGGCGCCGCGCATGGCCTTTTACGCAAGGCTGGCCGCGACGGAGCTGTGGTTTCTTCTGTCGCAGGATGCGGATGACGGCGACGCGGGCACCACAGCAATGCCAGAGGTGTTCGACCTGCATGACGGGCGTTTCATCCTTGCTTTCGACAGCGTCGAAAGGCTGGTCGATTTTTCAGGCACTGCCGTTCCCTATGCAGCCATGCCCGGGCGCGTGGCCGTCGCGGGCCTGCTGGGCAAGGGCGTCGGGCTGGGCCTGAACCTGTCAGTGGCACCATCGTCGATGCTGATCCCGGCAGAGGCTGTGGACTGGCTGGCCGAGGCGCTGGAACAAGCCCCGACGCAGGCAGAGGGCAGGCCTACGCAATATCTGCCGCCATTCATGGACCGGCCCTTGCAGACCTTGGCACTGGAATCGGCCCTGCCATCCGCGAACGGGCTTGCGGCAGAGGCATGGCTTGCCGGGGTCAGCTACGGCGACGGACGTCTTGCACAGATACTGGTATTTGTCGGCGTAGACCCCCGGGCCGAAACGGCGCTGGCCAAGATGGTCGCTGAAGCAGTTGCATTTTCAGGCGTGGACGAGGGCCCCCTTGACGTGGCCGTGCTGCCAGCCGGGCATCGGGCCTTGTCGGAACTTGCCAAAGTCGGCCGCCGGTTTGACCTGACACCAAAGACGGTTCCGCCGGAACCGGCCAGAAAATCCGCACCACCCGGATCAGACCCGTCCCGGCCGCCGATCCTGCGCTGACGGGCGTTTCGTTTTCAATAGCCGCGGGTGCGATCCACAAGATACAGAAGCGGTTCACCTGTCTGCAGTCGGCGCAGGTTTTCCGCAATCACCGGCGCGGCTGTTTCCGGGCGTGTTTCTGCGGCGATATGCGGGGTTACGGTCACGCGCGGATGTGCCCAATAGGGGTGCGCGGGCGGCAGCGGCTCGGTCCGGAAAACATCCAGCGTGGCATGGCCGATCCGGCCCGCATCCAGCGCCGCCAGCAAAGCGGCATCGTCGATCAGGGTACCGCGCCCCGGATTGATGATCACGGCGCCCGCAGGCAGCCATGACAGCGCTTCGGCATCCAGAATGTTTTCTGTCTGTGGCGTCGCAGGCAACAGCAGCACGACGATTTCAGCCTGCGACAGCACCTGTCGCAGGCCCGTGTCACCATGATGACACGTCACGCCGGCCACCTGCCGCGGGCTACGCGACCAACCCAGCACATTGAATCCCAGACCAGTCAGCGCCGCACAGGCGGCCTGCCCCAGTTCGCCAAGGCCAAGCACGGCAACGCATCTGTCGCGCGCCAGCGGCGGCACGATGCCGTTGCGCCAGATGCCATCCTGCCCGTGGATGTGCACATCCATGCCAAGATGATGCCGCAGCACATGGCCAGTGACCCATTCCGTCATTCCCAGCCGCAGCCCGTCATCAACCATGCGGGCCAGCGGCTGCGTCAGCGACTGGTTTCCCACCACGCGCTCCACCCCGGCCCACAGGCTTTGCACCAGCCGGCAGCGGGTAAATGGCGTAAAATCGGAAAGCGGCCCGGTGGGGGCATAAAGGATCGCATCGACCCCATCGGGCGTGTCAGTCCGGTCAGAAAGGGTTATCTCAATGCCCTGCGCCGCACAGGCCGCGCGCAGACATCGATCATAGTCCTGCCATTTGCCGGGGGGCCCGGCATAAAGAACATTCAACATCATCGCGGCCTGTGGATATGCGCGCTTTGCACCAGACCGAAAGCGGCCAGCAGCACCAACATCGCCGATCCTCCGTAGGATACAAGTGGCAGCGGCACCCCCACCACCGGCGCGATGCCCATGACCATCGACATGTTGACGGCGAAGAACAGGAAGAAGGTTCCCGCGATACCCATCGTCAGCAGTGCCGAGAACCGGTCCTTGTTGCGAACGGCGGAAGCCACGCAGAACAGGATGATAAGCGCATAAAGCGTCAGCAGCGAGAACGCGCCAAGAAAACCGAACTCCTCTGCCAGGGTGGTGAAGATGAAATCGGTGTGCTTTTCGGGCAGGAAATTCAACCGCGACTGTGTGCCCTGCATGAAACCGCGCCCGGCCCAGCCCCCCGATCCCAAGGCAATCTTTGCCTGGGTGATGTGATAGCCAGCGCCCAGCGGATCGGACGCCGGATCCATAAAGGTGTCGATGCGCCGGAACTGATAATCATGCAGAAGCTGCCATGACGTGCCACGAGAGCTGAGCACCAGCGTCACAAGCCCGACACCGGATGCAATCACGATGCCGAAATACCAAAGGCTGACGCCAGCGACAAACATCACGATCCCGCCACCGAACAACAGCATCATCGCCGTGCCCAGATCGGGCTGCGTCAGGACAAGTCCGGTCGGGATCAGGATGAATAGAACCGGCAGCAGCACCCACAGCGGCCGCGACGTCTTGCGGATGTCGAGCCAGTCGTAATAGGCCGCCAGCAGCATCACGAGCGA
>JBOFCO010000168.1:0-2382 GCA_051646105.1 Paracoccaceae bacterium | reverse complement strand
TGATCCAGACCGAACCACATTCCATCCGCAGCGCCAGCTTGCGGCCTGCTTCCAGATCGCTGGTCCAGATCGATCCACCCAGCCCGTTCGCGCTGTCATTGGCCGAGGCGATGGCGTCGTCGATGTCGCTGTAGCGAATGACAGGCAAGGCAGGGCCGAACTGCTCTTCGTCCACCAACGGATCGCCGTTCTTCAGGCCCGCGATGATGGTTGGCGGGAAAAACAGGCCATCGCCCGGTGCGCCACCCATCAGCACCTCGCCCCGTTTTGCCGCGTCGGCGACCAGACGCGACACCTTGTCGAACTGCATCCGGTTCTGGATCGGCCCGAGGACAGAGCCTTCTTCGCTTCCGTTGCCCACAGGGATCTTGGCGGCATAGGCGACCAACGCCTCACAGACCGCATCGTGGATACTGTCATGGACGTAAAGACGCTTCATGGCAGCACAGGTCTGGCCATTGTTGATAAAAGCCCCCCAGAACAGCCCTTCGGCGATTGCGGCGGGATCGGCGTCGGGCAGGACGATGCCCGCATCGTTGCCGCCCAGTTCCAGCGTCAGGCGCTTCATCGTGGCAGCGGCCGATTGCATGACCTTTTGCCCTGTCGCGCAAGAGCCCGTAAAAACAATCTTGCGGATATCGGGATGCGCCGACATGGCCGCCCCAAGGTTCACGCCCTGATCATCTCCGGTGACGATGTTGACCACACCGGCGGGCAGGACCGTGTTCATCAGTTCCACCGCGCGCAGTGTCGCCAGCGGCGTCAGCGGCGACGGCTTGACGACAACCGTATTGCCCGTGCGCAGCGCGGGCAGGATATGCCAGACCGCAATGAGCACGGGGAAGTTCCATGGCGTGATCGACCCCACGACGCCCAGCGGTTTGCGGTGCAGCTCGACACGTCCGGTGTTGTCATCCTGCAGCACCTTGACCGGCAGGGACAGCCCTGCGGTAAAGCCAGCCCAGGCCTGCGCCCCGCCCATTTCCCAGCGGGAACCCAGGCCGTTCAGGGGTTTGCCCTGTTCAGCGGTGATCAGGGCGGCCAGCTCTTCCGCATGGTCGCCCAGCACAGCCGCGACTGCGCCACAGGCAGCCTGACGGTCGGCATCGCTGGTCTGCGACCATGTGGCAAAGGCGGTCTTTGCCGCTGCGACTGCGGCATCAAGGTCTGCAGCGGTGGCATTGGGGGCAGTTCCGGCGGGTTTTCCGGTCGCGGGGTTGATCACCTCGAACCGGTGTGCGGTCTTGTAGGTGCTTCCCCCGATCATAAGATCGAAATCATGCATGTATCTCTCCTCCCGTGGACGCATAGCGCTTTAAGCTGGAGGGAAACGGCACCCGCGTCTTGGCCGATGGTGTCAGCAGGATTTGCGGATTGTGCCACACGCGCCCACGGCCACACTCCGCCTTGATGAAGCACGCGCAGTCACAAGACGCGCAACGGTGTCCTGATCTGACCCGGTGCAACGCCAAAGCGCTCGCGGAACAGTCGATAAAAGTTTGACAGGTCGTTGAAGCCGCAGGCATAGGCCACGCGCGCAATGTTACATTCGCCCGCCATCAACCGGGTGCGGGCAAGATCCAGACGAAGGACCTGCAGGCGGCTGGTAAAACTGTCCTGCTGTTCGGCAAAGACGCGCTGCAAGGTGCGGCGAGATACGCCAAGATCGGCGGCGAGCGTGTCGATCCCGAGATCGCTGTCCCGCGCCTGTGCCTCCAGCCGTTGCAGCGCCCGCCGGTACAGCAGGGCCGATGCGCTTTCCTGGCCCTGTGCGCGGGCGTGGAAATAGGCCCCCAGAATGTTGATCAGCGCCTCGCCCAACGCGGCGCAACCGGCATCGGCGTCCAGCATGCGGTCCAACACGCAACGCATCGCCGTGGACAGCGTGTCGCCGCGTTCGATGGCGCAGCCGCCGACACAGGCACGGCCCAACCGTTCCACCATCTCTGCGCGCGGCAGATGCAGGGAAATCTGCGTCGAAAGACGGCCGTCGTAGATGAATTCCGATGGAACCGAGGAATCCGCGATAAAGAAATCACCCTGCTGAAGGTGGCACATCCGGTCATTCTGCACGATCACGCTTTGCCCTTCGGCCTGATAGATCAGGAACAGATGCTCGCCCGGATCGGTGCGGATCATCGCGCTGTCGCGCAGGACGCGGTCCGCATCAAGCGTGACAATTGCGGTGTCAAAGCGTGACAGCACCCGGCTTTGTATCGCGCCCCGCACCTCGGCCTGCGCGGCAGGTTTCGTCGCGACAGTGAAGCGGCCACAGATCCGTCCAAGCTGATCGGTGTATTCATCGACTTGATAAGGGCGTAGGTCCCCAGCGGGCTGGGCACACTGTGTGGTGACGTAGCTGGCATTCCTGTCAAGCATCAG
>JBOFCO010000039.1:0-28585 GCA_051646105.1 Paracoccaceae bacterium | reverse complement strand
GCAGGGATCATCTCGCGCCCGCGTCCGACCTGTTCCAGCGCCTCGGCCATCTGTGCCAGGGTGGTGGCCTGTGCCCCCGGACTGTCGCTGCGCAGATAGGCATTGATCGTCGCAACCAGGGCACGGTCGACATAGAATTGCCGGTCGCTGGAATTGACGCTGCCGTCGATCATCAACCGACCGTATTCCAGCCAATGCTCCGGCGCATCGGTCAGTGCCAGCGCAGCGCCGACAAACCGGCTGGCCGCGAGAAGATCCCCATCGGAACGGGACTGATCGGCAGAAATCAGATGCTCTTCGGCCGTCCAATCACCGGAACTGTGCTGATTGCCAAGTTCCAGCGCCTGACGCCGTGCCTGATCAAGATCGTAGGGTTGCAGGAAAGACAGCTCTGCCGTGCGCTGGGCCAGACGTGACAACACCCCGGCATCCGTGGCCAGAACGTTGCCGGAAATCGCCCCCGCAAAGGGAATTGCCTCCGCCACCGAGGATTTCGGGAAACAGGCCCCCTTTGCGCTGTTGAAGGTAAAGGCCGTGCATTGCGTATCGGCAAGGCAGGCAGCCTGACAGGCTTCCAGCGTGGTGTTGAAGATGGATTGCAGATCACCGCCCGGAAAATCGGTATCGGGGGATATCGCAACGCGACGATCCGGGACCGCTGCTTCCTGTGCCTGACCTGTTGTCGAAAGAATGCCAAACGCCAGAACCGCAGCAAGAACCACACGCATCGAAACCTCCATCCACGACTGGCCGCAACCTGCCACAGCAACTTTGTTACAGCAACAAACGCTTGAGTTACCGATATTAAACATACCTTCATCCCCATCGGTCATGATCATTCCGAACAGAAAGCGGATGAAAAGCATTGCAAAACCGGGAATGGGGCACAGGGCCGGGCATGGGCCTGATCGAACGCCTGGCGCAGGAGCGCCGCGCCCGGCTTCAGGCGGAGCGGCTGCTCAACCAGAAAAGCCGCGAACTGTTTGCGGCGAATGAAAAGCTGGCCCAACATGCCCGTGCACTTTCCGTGCAGATTGTGGAACAACGCAATGTCGCGGCCGAGGCGCGGTCACAGGCGATCGAACTTCAGGGCCAGAATCAGCAGGTGCTTTCCGATCTGGAACGCGCGACATCCGCAGCGCTGACCGCAGAGCAGCGCCTGTGGGATTCGCTGGAAACCATCCGCGATGGCTTTGCGCTGTTCAACGCCGATCACCTGCTTGTCGCCGCAAACCGCGCCTATCGTGCCGCCTTTGCCGGGGTCTGCGACATTGTTCCCGGCCTGCCCTATGAAACGATCCTCGACATCGCGATGACAGACGCTGTTGTCGACCCCGAAGGCTTGGCGCCGGAAGCATGGCGGGCAGACATGCTGGCCCGCTGGCAGGACGATGTGATCGAGCCGCGCATCATCCGTCTGTGCAACGGCCAGTATATCAAGCTGATCGACCGGCGCGGGCGTGGCGGTGATATGGTTTCCCTGGCGCTGGACATCACCGACACCATCACACGGGAAGCCGAACTGAAAGACGCCCGCGAAAGGGCGGAAGCGGCCAATCGCGCCAAGTCCGCCTTCCTTGCCAATATGAGCCATGAAATCCGTACGCCGATGAACGGTGTTGTCGGCATGGCCGACCTGCTGTGCGAAACCGGACTGACAGAGGAACAGCGACTTTACGCGGAAACCATCAAGACATCCGGCGAGGCGCTTCTGTCGATCATCAACGATGTGCTCGACTATTCCAAGATAGAGGCTGAAAAGCTGCGGCTTTATCCAGAGCCTTTCGATCTGGAGATGACCATCCACGAAGTCGCGATGCTGCTGAAACCAACCGCGCAGGACAAGGGGCTGGAACTGGTCGTGGATTTCGACATGTTCCTGCCCACCCGTTATGTGGGCGATCCGGGCCGTATCCGGCAGATCCTGACAAACCTCGCCGGAAATGCCGTCAAGTTCACCGAAAAGGGGCATGTGTTGATCCGCGTCGTCGGCATCGAATGCGGTGCCGAGGTGCAGGAACTGCACATCACGGTCGAAGATACCGGCATCGGCATTGCGGCAGAGCATCTGGATCACGTTTTCGGCGAATTCAACCAGGTCGAGGATCAGAAGAACCGCAAGTTCGAGGGGACAGGGCTGGGGCTTGCGATCACCCAGCAGCTTGTCGCGCTGATGGGCGGCGAAATCTGGGTAGACAGCGATCTTGGCCAGGGTTCTAGCTTCGGCTTCCGCCTGTCGCTGCCACTGGCAGAGGCTGCATTGCCCGAAAGCCCGCGCGCGCCAGCAACCTTGCAGAAGGCACTGGTCGTCGACGACCAGATGATGAACCGCACGATCCTGGAACGACAGCTTTCGACGTTCGGCATTGCTGTGCGGATGTGTCGTTCAGCTGCGGATGCGCTGACCGCCATGGCCGAAGGATTTTCACCCGACATTATTCTGACCGATCATCTGATGCCGGACATGGACGGGATCGCATTTGGCGCTGCACTGCGTGATGCGGGCTATGTCAAACCGATCCTGCTGCTGTCGTCGGCGCCCCCTGCGCTGGCGCGCGAAAAGGCTGCACCCGGCCTTTTCGATGCGATCCTGTCCAAACCGATTTCGCGCTCCGACCTTCTGCGCAAACTGGGGGAGCTGTCGACCGACACATGCTCTGCGGCGCCGGAGACCGATGCTGCCCCCACCGACGCCCCGCCCCGGCGGGCCATGCGCGTGCTGGCGGCGGAAGACAACCGCACAAACCAGCTTGTGTTCAGCAAGATGATGCAGGGATTCGACATCGACCTTACCTTTGCCAACAACGGCCGCGAAGCTGTGGATGCATTTCGCCGCGAACGACCCGATATGATCTTCATGGATATCTCCATGCCCGAGATGGACGGGCGCGAGGCGACACGTGCCATCCGCGCACTGGAAATGGAAACGGGGGCACCGCATGTTCCCATCGTTGCCCTGACAGCCCATGCGATGGAAGGCGATGCAGAAGAAATCCTTGCCGCCGGTCTGGATCACTATCTGACCAAGCCACTGCGCAAGGTTGCCATTACCGAACGGATGCTGGCACTGGCCCCGCCAGAGGTGCGACCGATCCTGCCCGGAAGCAGTCAGGTGGCCGAAGCCGCCACAGGTATTGTCGATCCCGGCAGACCGTGCCCGGCGACAGATACATCTCACCCTTAGGCGCTCAGGACGCTTCGGCCAGCACCATCAGAAAGGCAGCCCCGAACCGCTCGGCCCGCCGGTCGCCCAGCAACCGGACCATGCCCACCATGTCTGTCGGGCGCTGCTGCGCGACCCGTGCCAGAAGTGGCGCAGGACAGCTCATCGGGCGATCGATGCCCAGCGGGCCTGTCGACAGCCCCTGCTGCGCTTCGAACAGCCGGTCGAACAGCGCCCCTGCATCCGATCCAGCGAGGGCACGCCGCTTTGGATGCAGCTCGGCCACGGCCGCACCCGTGATGACGGTCAGGAATTCCGCGCCGTAGCTTTCCAGTTTCTTCGCGCCCACGCCGGTAATCTGTGCCATTTCGTCCAGCGTCCCGGGTTTGCGCTCTGCCATCTCGATCAGGCTGCGGTCGGCAAAGACCACATAGGCCGGTACATGCTGCGCCTCTGCCAAGGCCCGTCGCTTGGCCTTCAGCGCCGAAAGCAGCGGCGCGTCTTCGTCCGAAACCAGCGACTTGACCGCGACGGGCCCGGCACGGGTCATCGCGTCGCGACGGAACGTTACGGTGATCTCACCCCGCAGCACCGGCCTTGCCGCTTCGGTCATCACCAATGCGCCGTGACGCTCGGCATCGGGGCGCACAAGATCGCGGGCCATCATCTGCCGGAACACCGCCGCCCAGTGATTGCGCGACAATCCCTTGCCTACACCGAACGTGGGCAGATCGTCATGCCGCCGCGCCCTGACCTTCTCTGTCCGGTTTCCAGCCAGCACATCGGTCAGATGTCCCGCACCAAAACTTTCCCCAGTGCGCAGGATCGCCGAAAGCGCCATGCGCACCGGCTCTGTCGCATCGAACAGCTCCGGCGGTCTCTCGCACAGGTCGCAGTTGCCACAGGGGTTCGATGCTTCCCCGAAATAGCACAGCAACGCCTGCCGCCGACAGCCCAGCGCCTCGGCCAGACCCAGCAGGGCATTCAGCCGCCCATGGTCGGCGGCCCTCCGCTCCGGCGGGGCCAATCCCTCGTCGATCTGGCTGCGGCGCAGGCGGATATCGTCGGGTCCGTACAGCGTCAGCGTTTCCGCCGCCGCACCGTCACGGCCCGCACGACCTATTTCCTGATAATAGCTTTCGATCGATTTCGGCAGATCGGCATGGGCCACCCATCGGATATCGGGTTTGTCGATGCCCATGCCAAAGGCGATCGTTGCGACCACGATCAGCCCGTCTTCCTGCTGGAAGCGCACCTCGACCATGCGCCGGTCTCCGGGCTCCATCCCGCCGTGGTAGTGACAGGCGGAATGACCAGCCTCTCGCAATGCCTGGGCCAGCACTTCGGTCTTGGCGCGGGTGCCGCAATAGACAATCCCCGACTGACCGCGCCGGACAGCCGCAAAGTCAAGGATCTGCCGCCTCGGCTGATCCTTTGCCTGAAAGGCAAGGTGGATGTTGGGCCGGTCGAAACCGCGCAGGAAGGTTTCGGGTGCTTCGCCATCGAACAGACGCGCCACGATCTCGGCCCGCGTTTCTTCATCCGCTGTGGCGGTAAAGGCCGCCAGCGGCACCCCCAGCGCACGGCGCAATTCTCCGATCCGCAGGTAGTCGGGGCGAAAATCATGGCCCCACTGGCTGACGCAATGCGCCTCGTCCACCGCGATAAGGCTCGTACCGATCCGTCGCAGCAGGCCCAGCGTGGCTGCCGCCGCCAGCCGCTCGGGCGCCATGTACAAAAGCTTCAGCCGCCGGTCATCCAGCGCCGCGAACACGTCTTCGGTTTCGGCATCGGTATTGCCGGATGTCAGCGCGCCTGCCGCCACGCCCGCCGCAGTCAACGCCCGCACCTGATCGCGCATCAAGGCGATCAAAGGCGAGATCACCACAGTAACGCCATCGCGGCACAGCGCCGGAAGCTGGAAGCAAAGTGACTTGCCCCCGCCTGTCGGCATGATTGCCAGCGTGTTCCGACCCGCCGTCACGGCGGCAACGATCTCTGCCTGACCGGGCCGGAACTGCGGGAATCCAAAGACAGAGGACAGAAGAGCCTCGGGTGACGACATGGTTAAACTGGGGGCCTGATTTGATTTTAGCCGACAGTTTCATACCACCCGCAGCGGGGCAAGGCCCCGCCGATACATCATTTAGCCTGTTTCTGCTTCAGAAGAACGCTGCCGCGTTATTATGCAGGATGATGCGCAGCGCATAGACGCCAATCAGCACGACAAGTGGCGCAAGATCCAGTCCGCCCATCTGCGGCAATATCCGCCGGATCGGGCCGTAAAGCGGCTCCAGCATGCGGTTCAGCCCGTACCAGATTTGGGAAACGGCGGGCTGGCGCAGGTTAAGCACCTGAAAATTGATGAGCCAGCTCATGATGACATGGGCGATGATGATGAACCAAACCACGTCAAGGATCAGCGTGAGGATCTGATAGAGAGAGGTCATGGGTCGCCCGTTCCTGATATCACCGCCGACAGACCTATGCGCGGCAACATGCTTTCGCAAGTGCCGCCGCGTTGCCCCTTGACGGCGGATGACCGGCGGGCGAGGTCCGGCAAGGAAACTGTCGGAGACCGTGATGTATCCCTTCCTGCGCATGGCCAAGGAAATTCTTGCGGCCCGGAAAGCCCCGCCACTGGCAATCAGCGATACCCATGTCTCGCACCACATCTGCTGGCCCTGGGATCTTGACCTGTGGTGGGAACTGAACAATGGCCGCACACTGACATTGTTCGATCTGGGCAGGCTTCCGATGGCGATCCGCATGGGTGTGACGGACACGCTGCGTGACAGGCACTGGGGTCTTACTGTGGCCGGCAGCGCGGTGCGGTACCGCCGTCGCATCCGCGCCTTTGAACGGGTTGAAATGCGCAGCCGGTGCATCGGGTGGGATGCTCGGTTTCTTTACGTCGAACAGGCGCTGTTTCGGGGCGGGGACTGCACCAGTCATGTCGTGCTGCGCAAGGCGATCACATCCGCCAAGGGGATCGTCCCCCCGGCCGAGGTGATGGCGGCGCTGGGCCAGCCACAACAAAGCCCGTCCTTGCCCGGCTGGGTCGTCCAGTGGATTGCGGCTGAGAGCCAGCGCCCCTGGCCGCCCGAAATATGAACGCCCGAAATCCGACGAAGCCGCTTGCGGTGCGCCTGTTTTGCCGGGCACAGTGCCAGGAAACAGCAGCGACAGTCAGGGTGGGCAGGCATGACCGTATCGGCGCGCAAACGCATCTGGGGCTGGTATTTCTTTGACTGGGCCAGCCAGCCCTACAATACCCTGCTGTGGACATTCATCTTTTCTCCCTATTTCGCCAAGGTCGCCACCGCGCATTACATCGGCGGCGGCATGGCGGAAGAAGCAGCCAAGGCGCAGGCGCAGGCGCTTTGGGGGCTGGGGCTTACGCTTTCGGGTCTTGCGATCGCGGTCGGTTCCCCGATCCTGGGCGCGATTGCCGATGGCAGCGGTCGGTTGCTGCGCTGGGTCTGGGCGTTCTCTGTTCTTTACGTTGTCGGCGCTGCGGGGCTGTGGATACTCACACCCGACAATCCGCCACTGGTGCAGGCGGTGGTGCTGTTTTCCATCGGCCTGATTGGGATGGAATGCGCGACGACGTTCACGAACGCGCTTCTGCCCGATCTGGGCCGACAGGACGAAGTCGGAAAAATCTCCGGTTCCGGCTTTGCCTTCGGGTATCTCGGCGGGGTGGCGGCGCTGTTCATCGTGCTGCTGTTTTTTGCCGAAAGTGGCGATACCGACAAGACACTGATCAAGCTCAGCCCCGCCTTCGGGCTTGACCCGGCAACAAAGGAAGGTACCCGCTTTGTCGGCCCCTTCACCGCGCTTTGGTATGTGCTGTTCATGATCCCGTTCTTTCTGTGGGTGAAAGAACCGCCCCGCACCACCACCCGCCGCATCGATATCGGCGGGGCGCTGGCGCGGCTGATGGCGTCGTTGCGGGGCCTCGGCAGCCGCAAAAGCCTTGCCGCCTATCTGGCGTCCTCCATGTTCTATCGCGATGCGCTGAACGCACTTTATGGCTTTGGCGGGGTCTATGCTGCCGGTGTGCTGAACTGGTCGGTGACGCAGATCGGCATCTTCGGCATTGTCGGCGCCATCACAGCGGCCGCAGCAACGTGGATTGGCGGTCGCATGGACATGGCTCGGGGGCCAAAGCCCGTGATCGCGCTGTGCATCGTCGTGCTGATGCTGGTCTGCTGCATTATCGTCGGCATGTCGCGCGACAGCCTGTTCGGTATGCCGCTGCCGGTGGGGTCAGCGCTGCCGGATATCATCTTCTATGTCTGCGGCGCGCTGATCGGGGCTGCGGGTGGCGCGCTTCAGGCATCGTCGCGCACGCTGATGGTCTTTCATACGTCGCCGGGTCGGGCAGCCGAATCCTTCGGGCTTTATGCCCTTTCAGGCAAGGCAACGGCCTTTCTTGCGCCTGCGCTTATAACGCTTGCCACCGCTGCGACCGGCAGCCAGCGGCTTGGTGTTTCGCCGCTGATCGCACTTTTCCTTCTTGGGCTGGTGCTGCTAGTCTGGGTAAAGCCAAAGGGGGAAATGTCGACCCGATGAAACGCCTTCTGGTTATCGCTCTGGCGCTTTGCACACTGGCGCAGCCCGTCACGGCCGAACGGCTGGCGAACCGTCTGTTCGGCGCGCTTCAGTCGGCTGGCGGCGGCGCGCCGCAATCCATCGGAAGCTACGCAAAGGGCTGCGCCGCGGGGCTGGTTCAGCTTCCGGAAAGCGGGCCGACATGGCAGGCGATGCGGTTGTCGCGCA
Source organism: Paracoccaceae bacterium (assembly GCA_051646105.1). GTDB lineage: Bacteria > Pseudomonadota > Alphaproteobacteria > Rhodobacterales > Rhodobacteraceae > JBOFCO01. The sequence goes on along the minus strand of JBOFCO010000039.1, from coordinate 20,637 downwards.
ACCGAAACTGGGGCCATCCGGTGATGATCGATTTCATCCGCGATCTCAGCGCATTCGCCACGCAGGTCGGCTGGGCCGGTCTTTATGTTGGTGACATCAGCCAGCCGCGCGGCGGGCCGATGACATCCGGCCACGCCAGCCACCAGATCGGACTCGATGCCGATATCTGGATGTTGCCGCCCCGCCGCCTTGATCTGTCCGCAAACCAGCGCGAAGAAATTTCCTCGATCCCGGTGCGGTCGGCGGACCAGCGCAACGTCACGGCGAACTGGACCCCCGCCCATCACGCGCTTATGAAAGCCGCCGCACTGGACAAACGTGTTGACCGCATCTTTGTTGCTGCGGCCGTCAAGATCGAGATGTGCAGGACTGCGACGCGGAAGGACAAGGCGTGGCTACAGAAAATCCGGCCGATCCAGGGCCACGACACGCATTTCCACGTTCGTCTGAAATGCCCGGCAGGATCGTCGGCCTGCAAGAAGCAGACACCCACGGTGGCGGACCTGTCCAATGGTGGCGACGGTTGCGACGACAGCCTGATGTGGTGGGTAACGGAATATCTGGAGCCGCCGAAGAAAGCCCCGAAAAAGCCGAAGCCACCCCGCGAAAGAACGCCGCGCGAATTCACCATGGCCGACCTGCCCCGCGCCTGCCGCGCGGTTCTCGCCGACTGATCGCGGCTTTTTTGCTGGCGGCAGCCTCTGGCGCGGCGCAGGAACAGGTTCCACCGGATGGCCCTGCCGGACAAAAGGCGCGATGGCTGTCGTCTTACACCTGGTCACCAGGGGACGAAGCCATCGGCGGCCTTTCCGGGATCGAAGTTTCGGACGATGGCAGCAGCTTTGTCGTACTATCCGACCGGGATGGCCTGACCGCCGGGCAATTCCTTCGCGACGCCGACGGGCGCATCACAGGGATAAGCGCCGCACCGTTCCAGAAACTGCGCCATGCGGAAAACACCCGTTCTCTCGGCCCCTATGCCTCGGATTCCGAAGGCCTGGCCCAAGCCGCAGACGGCAGTCTTTATGTTTCCTTCGAAGGGCATAACCGCATCTGGAACTATCCTGAACCCGGCGCGGTGCCAACACGGGTGCCCCGCCCGCGTGAATTCGACGGGTTGCACGGCAATTCCGGGTTGGAAGCTATGGCAATCGACGAAACCGGCGCGCTCTACACCCTGCCCGAACGCACCGGCGCGGTTGACCGGCCTTTTCCGGTCTTCCGCTTCCGGGATGGCGTCTGGGACCAACCGTTCCAGCTCTCCCGGCAGGGCGACTGGCAAGCAACCGGCATGGATTTCGGTCCGGATGGCAGGCTTTACCTGCTGGAACGCGACTTCAAGGGCGTGTTCGGCTTTGTCACACAGGTGCGGCGCTTCGGTTTCGTCGACGGCAAGCCTGACGACGGCGAAGTGCTGCTGCAAAGCTGGGCGGGGCAGCATGACAATCTGGAAGGGATCGCCGTCTGGCGCGGTCCAGGCGGCAATATCCGTCTGACCATGGTTTCCGATGACAACTATCGCATCTTTCAGCGCACGGAATTCGTCGAGTACGTCATCAGCGACTGACACTTGCGTCGCGCGGATCGGACAGGTAAGGGGGCGCGTCCCGGCGGCGTGCCGGGGCCAAGTCTCCGGCTACCTTGTCAAAACGGATCGCATCATGACCAGACTACTACCCGGCATCCTTGCCATGGCGGCGATTGTCGTCGCCTCGAACATCCTTGTGCAGTTCCTTCTGGGTGACTGGCTGACATGGGGTGCCTTCACCTATCCTTTCGCCTTCCTTGTCACCGATCTGACCAACCGCTTTCAGGGTGTCGCCGCCGCGCGCAAGGTGGTGCTGGCGGGATTTGTCATTGGCATCGGCTGTTCGCTGATCGGCTCGCAGGTGATGATGGAATTCGGGCCTGCGGTCACCCTGCGCGTCGCCATCGGGTCGGGGCTGGCGTTTCTCATCGGGCAACTGGCGGATGTGACCATTTTCGATTGGCTGCGCAACCGCACCGGTTGGTGGAAGGCACCTTTGGTTTCCACCTTTTTCGGCTCCGCGCTGGATACCGCGATCTTCTTCACCATCGCTTTCGCCGCCGGGCTTGCCTTTATCGAACCTGGCAACGATGTCGCCTGGGCGAATGAAATCGTACCGCTGTTGGGCCATGGCCCCGCCGCTCCGCTGTGGATTTCGCTGGCCACCGCCGACTGGATTGTAAAGCTTCTGCTCGCTTTTGTGGCACTTTTGCCATTTCGGTTGCTCACGCAGAAACGTGAGTCGCACGCTGCATAAAATCTTTTGACAAAGCTCCAATCTGTGTCAGCTTTCGGCTATCGGCAACTCAGCGAAAGGAGGTGGTCCAGTGTCTAGAGTGATATTGGAGAACGGCGTCGGGACAATCATGGGGGCCGAGGCCTGAGGGCAGCCCCAAGGCTTGTGAACCATGATTGGGCTTAGCCACGCGCGGGCAACCGCACGCTGGATCCCTAACTGGCCCATCTCCGTAGATCTCGGAAGGGTCGCCAACACGGCGACCCTTTCTCTTTGTTGTCAACGCCTTGTCATCCCATGCCGCTGCACATCACCGAAACCATCGCCATTGCCGACTGGGAACTGACAGAAAGCTTTGTCCGCTCTTCCGGTCCGGGCGGGCAGAATGTGAACAAGGTTTCCACCGCCGTCGAACTGCGGTTCGAGGCGGAACGTTCCCCCAACCTGCCACCGCCGGTCAAAACCCGGCTGAAGCGGCTGGCAGGGCGGCGCTGGACACTGGACGGGGCGCTGATCCTGCAAGTCGATGAAACGCGCAGTCAGGCACGCAACCGCGAAATCGCCCGCGAAAGGCTGGCCGATCTGATCCGCGCTGCACTGGTCGCCCCGAAACGACGGGTGGCGACCAAACCGACCTATGGCTCGGTGCAACGGCGGCTGGTGGCAAAAAAGGTGCGGGGCGATGTAAAATCAGGCCGTGGGAAGGTGGACGAGCCCGACGAATAGACGCTGTGGCAGTCTAAGGTATCCACCAAAGACAACCGTCGAACCGCCCGCCTACACCACCACCGCCTGCGCCGCCTGTTTGCCCACCCCGAACACCCGCTTGTAGCGCTCGATCTCGTCCTTCGGGCCCATCGCCTTGTTGGTGTTGTCAGACAGCTTTACCGGGGGTCGCCCGTTCACACTCAGCGCCTTGCAGACAAGGCTGAACGGGGCCAGGGTATCCCCCGGCATAAGCCCGCGGAAATCGTTGGTCAGCAACGTACCCCAGCCGAAGGAAACCTTGACCCGCCCGGCAAAGCGCGCGTGCAGTTCCTCGATCTTGTCGATGTCCAGCCCGTCGGAAAAGATCACCAGCTTTTGCCTTGGATCTTCACCCCGCTCTTTCCACCAAGCGATGGCGGTTTCGGCCCCGGTCGCGGGATCGCCGCTGTCGATGCGGATACCTGTCCAACCCGCCAGCCAGTCGGGGGCGCCTTTCAGGAAATTCTCGGTGCCATAGGTATCGGGCAGCATGATCCGCAGGTTGCCCTCATGCTCCTCGTGCCAGTCGGCCAGCACGCGATAGGGGGCCTGCCGCAGTTCGGCATCGCTGTCAGCCAGCGCCGACCAGACCATCGGCAGTTCATGGGCATTGGTGCCGATCGCCTCGATATCGCGTTTCATGGCAATCCGGCAGTTCGAGGTACCGATAAAGGCATCGCCCATACCTTCGATCATCGCCTGCACCGCCCAGTCCTGCCACAGAAACGAATGACGCCGCCGTGTACCGAAATCGGCGATCTTCAGCCCCGGTGTTTTCCGCAACCTTTCGATCTTTTCCCACAGCCGGGTCATGGCGCGGGCGTACAGCACCTCCAGCTCGAACTTGCCCATGTCTTTCATGGCCGCGCGCGACCGCAGTTCCATGATGATCGACAGGGCCAGAATTTCCCACAGCATGACATCGGGCCACTTCCCCTCAAATGTCAGGTGGAACTGGCCGTCACGCTTTTCCAGATCATAGGCGGGCAAGCGCAGGGCCTCGAACCACTCCATGAAATCGGGGCGGAACATCTGGCGCTTGCCGTAAAAGGTGTTGCCGCGCAGCCAGGTGCTTTCCCCGCGCGACAGGCGCAGGGTGCGGACATGATCAAGCTGTTCGCGCAGCTCGCCCTCGTCGATCATGTCGGCAAGGCGGATGCTGGTGCTGCGGTTGATCAGGCTGAAGGTGACATTCGCATCCGGCTTGTTGCGAAAGATCGACTGGCACATCAGCAGTTTATAGAAATCGTTGTCGATCAGCGACCGCACGATCGGGTCGATCTTCCATTTGTGGTTCCAGACCCGAGTGGCGATATCGACCATCTATTCCTCCAGCAGCACGCCTGCCGCGCGCATCTTGTCCAGCGCGTCCGCCAGCGATCCGTTCAGATCGATACCCCGGCAAGCTGCCAGTCGCACCGTAACGCCAAAACCCAGCCGCACGGCGTCGAACGCCGAATAGGCCACACAGTAATCGGTGGCGAGACCGACCATTACCAGATCGGTCACCCCCCGGCTTTTCAGATACCCCTCCAGCCCGGTCGGGGTTGCGTGGTCATTCTCGAAAAACGCGGAATAGCTGTCCACCTCGGGCCGGAAGCCCTTGCGGATCACAAGATCGGCGGGATCGGTGGCCAGCGCTGCGTGAAAGGCCGCGCCGGGGCTGCCCTGCACGCAATGCACGGGCCAAAGCACCTGCGGACCATAGGGCATGTCGATCATCGAAAACGGCGTGGCCCCCGGATGGTTGACGGCGAAGGAGGAATGATCGGCGGGGTGCCAGTCCTGTGTCAGGACGCGCACGGGGAAATCCCCCATCATCGCGTTGATGGCCGGGATGATCTCGTCACCCCCTGCCACGGCCAGCGCGCCGCCGGGGCAGAAATCGTTCTGCACATCGATGACGATCAGGGCTTGGGTTGTTGGTCCTGTCAAGTTGCCCTCCCGGTCTGTGCTGTTATGGGTATGCACAGCAGGCGACAGGGTCAACCGGGACGACAAACCCTTTGGTCAGGAACGGTAAACGAAGGCAATCAGCAGGCCGGTCACCAGGAACTGGATGGCAAGGAATGCTGTCTCAATCGTTACGAATCCGCTGACCGAAGCCATCCGGTATTTGGCCGCCACCGGCAGCACCATGAAAGACCAGCCAAGCAAGCCGAACACGACGGCAAACTCAAGGCCGTTCAAAACCCAGTTCGGACCGGAAAACAGCTTGGGGAACACCCACGAAAAGAATACGCCCTGCATCACCATGGAAAGAAGTCCGAATGGCACGATCACATCAGGCCGGAAGATTTCCAGCCGGTCGTAGGCCGTCTTGAAGAGCCGGAGATGCCAAAGGTAGGCTAGGGGAAACAGCGGGACTACATAGGCGAGGACTCCCAAGATGAACTTTGCCGACATGACATCCCCTTTCGCTTGCATAACGAAAGTGATAGGTTGTTTACTTGCATGAAGCAAGTAAGTTTCCCTGTGCGTACCCCCGGCCTGCGCCGATCCGACTGCCCGATCAACTTCGGGCTGGAAATCTTTGGCGACCAGTGGAGCCTTTTGATCCTGCGCGACATTCTGATCGTGAAGAAGCGCACCTTCCGGGAGTTTCAGGCCTCGGCAGAAGGAATCGCATCGAACATCCTTTCCGACCGGCTGAAACGACTGGAACGCTGTGGCCTTGTCGCGCGAGACAAATCACCGGATGACGGTCGGCTGGCGATTTATACCGCAACGGCGGCCGGTCACGCGCTTTTGCCCGTCCTGATCGAGATGTCCTATTGGGGGGCATCGCATGACAGGCAAACCGGCGCACCCGACGGATTCAGAGTCGCATATGAGGCTGACCGTGACGCGCTTCTTCGGACAATCTCGGGCGGCTACAACCCGTCCCCACAAGACGACCCGTCCTGACACCCCATTGCACCGCACTGGCTGCCGCGCTAACTCCGGCGCATGCTAATCGTCGCTGCGCTCTATCATTTTACCCGCTTTCCCGATCCCGCAGCGTTGCAGGGGCCGCTTCTGGCCTGCGCGGAACAGGCCGGTGTCAAGGGAACGCTGCTGCTGGCGGGCGAGGGGATCAACGGCACCATTGCCGGGACCCGCACCGGGATCGATGCGGTTCTGTCGCATATCCGCGCCATGCCCGGCTGTGGCGCGCTGGAATGGAAGGAAAGCGCGGCCAGCGCCATGCCCTTTCGCCGGATGAAGGTGCGGCTGAAACGCGAAATCGTGACGATGGGCCAGCCCGACATCGACCCGACCCGCAGCGTGGGCCGCTACGTTGCGCCGACCGACTGGGATGCGCTGACCAGCCAGCCGGATGTTGTGGTGATCGACACGCGAAATGATTACGAGGTTGCCATCGGCACCTTCAGGGGCGCGGTCGATCCCGGCACGCGCAGCTTCCGCGCCTTTCCGCAGTGGTGGCAGGACAATGCCCAGCGCTTCCACAACAAGCGCATCGCCATGTTCTGCACAGGGGGCATCCGCTGCGAAAAGGCCACTGGCTATCTGTTGCAGCAGGGCGTGGAAGAAGTGTTCCACCTGAAAGGCGGCATCCTGAAATATCTGGAGGAAGTCCCCGCAGAACAGAGCACCTGGCAGGGCGAATGTTTCGTCTTTGACGAAAGGGTTTCCGTGGGGCACGGGCTGGTGCAGGGGCCGCACGGTTTGTGCCGCGCCTGCCGCCGCCCGATCACCGACGAAGACCACGCCAGCCCGCTGTTTGAAAACGGCGTCTGCTGTCCGCAATGCCGGGGCGAATACACCGACGCCGACCGGGCCCGGTTCCGGGAACGTCAGCGGCAGATGGACCGGGCTGTTTCTGGAAAATAGGGCGGCCCTATCGGACCGCCCACACCTGTCAATGCACCACGGCCTGCGCCGCACGTTCCTTGCGCGACCCCGACACGCGCTGGCCGACGAGCAGGCCATCCGGTCCAGCGCTGACGTTCACCGTGGCGCCGTCCATGATTTCCCCTGCCAGAATCATTTCGGCCAGAGGATTCTGCAGACTGTTCTGGATAACCCGCTTCAGCGGTCGCGCGCCAAAGACAGGATCATAGCCTTCGTCGGCCAGCCATTTCCGCGCCGCATCATCCAGCGAAATGGCGATCTTGCGCGCCGCCAGCCGCTTTTCCAGACGGCGAAGCTGGATCGTCACGATGCCGTCCATATTCGCCCGCGTCAGACGGTCAAAGATGATCGTCTCGTCCAGACGGTTCAGGAATTCGGGTCGGAAATGCGCCCGGACCGCTTCCATCACATCGGCCCGAGCCGCCGAACTATCGCTGCCATCGGGCAACATGCTCAGCGCCTGCGACCCCAGATTCGATGTCAGGATGATCAGTGTCTGCTTGAAATCGACAGTACGGCCCTGACCATCGGTCAGCATACCATCATCCAGCACCTGCAACAGCACGTTGAACACATCCGGGTGGGCCTTTTCGACCTCATCGAACAGTACGACCTGATAGGGCCTGCGCCGCACGGCTTCGGTCAGCACCCCGCCTTCGTCGTAGCCGACATAGCCGGGGGGCGCGCCGATGAGGCGGGCGACAGCGTGCTTTTCCATGAACTCGGACATGTCGATGCGGACCATCGCAGAGTCGTCATCGAACAGGTATTCGGCCAGCGCTTTGGTCAGTTCCGTCTTGCCAACGCCGGTCGGGCCAAGGAACAGGAACGACCCCAGCGGACGGTTTTCATCATTCAGGCCCGCCCGCGCCCGACGCACCGCATTCGACACGGCAACAACCGCCTGCCGCTGGCCAATCACGCGATTGCCAAGCTCCTCTTCCATTTTCAGCAGCTTTTCACGCTCACCTTCCAGCATCTTGGTGGTGGGAATGCCGGTCCAGCGTTCCACCACCTCGGCGATCTGTTCGGGGCGCACGGTTTCACCAACCATCAACGCCTCGTCCCGACCTTCGTTTTCGGCAAGCTGCTTTTCCAGACCGGGGATCACGCCATAGGAAAGCTCCCCCGCGCGGGCGAGGTTGCCTTCGCGCTTGGCCTGATCCAGTTCTGCACGGGCGCGGTCCAGCTTTTCCTTGAGCCCACGGGCTGATTCCAACTTGTCGCGTTCCGCCTGCCATTTCGCGGTCATCTCGGACGCGCGTTCCTGAATGTTGGAAAGCTCCTTCTCCAGCCGTTCCAGCCGGTCCTTCGATGCCGCGTCATCCTCTTTCTTCAGCGCCTCTGCCTCGATCTGCATTTGCAGGATCTGGCGATCCAGCGCGTCCAGCTCCTCGGGCTTGCTGTCGACCTCCATACGCAGGCGCGACGCCGCCTCATCCATCAGGTCGATGGCCTTGTCAGGCAGAAAGCGGTCGGTGATGTAACGATGCGACAGGGTGGCGGCGGCGACAAGGGCAGAATCCGAAATCCGCACGCCGTGGTGCAGTTCGTATTTTTCCTTGATGCCGCGCAGGATGCTGATCGTGTCCTCGACCGTCGGCTCGCTGACCATCACCGGCTGGAACCGGCGGGCCAGTGCCGCATCCTTTTCCACATGTTTGCGGTATTCATCCAGCGTGGTTGCGCCGACGCAATGCAGTTCCCCCCGCGCAAGGGCGGGCTTGATCAGGTTGGCCGCATCCATCGCGCCCTCGGATTTGCCCGCGCCGACCAGCGTGTGCATCTCGTCAATGAACAGGATGATTTCACCTGCGGCGGATTCGATTTCCGACAGGATTGCCTTCAGCCGCTCCTCGAACTCGCCCCGGTATTTCGCGCCGGCGATCAGCGCACCCATGTCCAGCGCCATCAGGCGCTTGTTTTTCAGGCTTTCGGGCACGTCGCCGTCGACGATGCGCAGGGCCAGACCTTCGGCAATCGCGGTCTTGCCCACGCCGGGTTCCCCGATCAAAACCGGGTTGTTCTTGGTGCGGCGGGAAAGCACCTGCATGGCACGGCGGATTTCATCGTCGCGACCGATGATCGGGTCGATCTTTCCCTGCTCGGCGGCCTCTGTCAGGTCGCGGGCATATTTCTTCAGCGCGTCATAGCCTTCTTCGGCCGAAGCAGAATCGGCGGTGCGTCCCTTGCGGATATCGTTGATCGCAGCATTCAGCCCCTGTGCTGTGACTGCACCGGCATCCAGCGCCTCTTTCGCGCGGGTTTTCACCAGCGCCAGCGCGGTCAGCAGCCGTTCGACCGGCACAAAGCTGTCGCCCGCTTTCTTGGCGACGGCTTCGGCCTCATCCAGCACGCGGACAAGCGACGGGTCGATATAGGTCTGCCCGGCATCGCCCGTCACCTTCGGCAGGCGGGCAATGCTTGCATCGACAAATTCCTGCACACGTACGGGTTCACCGCCCGCCCGGCGGATCAGGTTGGCAGCAAGCCCCTGATCATCATCCAGCAGCGCTTTCAGCAGGTGGTCGGGTAACACGCGTTGGTGGTTTTCCCGCATCGCGATAGTCTGGGCGGCCTGAAGGAATCCGCGCGACCGTTCCGTGAACTTTTCCAGGTTCATCGGCATTCTCCTTTTGCTAGCCCCCGGTCCCCGGTCGCCCGCCGCTGCGGCACGACCACGCCGGGTCTTGCCCCTGAATTGGGCGGTTCGACCCATAATTTCAAGCACCTGCGGCAACTCTGTCCGCCGGAATTGCGCGGCGTTCGCCGTGTTTACGATGTTAGCGGTTTGTTCACGTTGGGGTTGTAGTGATTCATCATGAACGCACCACAGGTTCGGAGAATATCATGGTCATGGCTGCTCAGGTTTCCGGTATTTCGTTCAACAAGAATTCGCACCGCTACGAAGGCGACATCGACATGCACATGGGCGACGGCACCGCGCGTCGTGTGCGTATCGGCGTGGTCGGTCATGTCGGCTGGCCGTTCGAACGGGTGCAGCGCGAATTGGTATTCGCCGCCCGCCTGCACGGAGCGCACTAAGGTTACGCGTCGCGCAGAAGCGCCGCTTTCAGGGCGCGAACCGCTTCGGCACTGGTTTGCCGAAGACCCGGCCCGGCAAAACCAAGCCGCGCCTCGCCAGCGCCGAATGCTGACGGCACAGAGCAGGAGGCGTGGATTTCCCGCAGTGGAAGCGCCTCTCTCAACAGTGGCAGGTTTTCGGCGGTGATCCCCGATCCGGGCAGGATGCCGATACGACCCTTCGCTGCCAGCGCCATCTGTGCAAGCTGCCCCCGACCTGTCACGGCATTCACTTCCCCGCCCGAACTCAGGATACGGGAAAAACCCAGATCAATTGCAGTTTCCAGCGCCGCGCGCCAATCAGGCACCAGATCGAAAACCCGGTGCAGGGTCATCGGCATGCCTTGCGCGGCAGCCTTCATCCTGCGCAGGGCGGGCACATCCAGCCGCCCGTCCGCCAAACTGGCGCCGATTACCACACCGGCAAGCCCGGCCTCCCGCGCGGCGGCGATATCAGCGCAGATGACGGCGATCTCTGCATCGTCATACTGAAAACCGCCCGCGCGCGGTCGGATCAGTGCAAAGACCGGAACAGGAAGCCTGGCTGCCAAAGACATCAGCCCCGATGATGGGGTCAGCCCACCCAGCGCAAGGGCCGTACACAGCTCTAACCGGTCTGCACCGCCCGCAACCGCTGTCGCCATTCCGACGGGGCTGTCCACGCAAACCTCCAATACCCGGGCGGTCAAGGGGCACCCAGTTCGGCAAAGCCCAGAAGCCCCGCGCCGATCAGACCCGGATTGACGCGATGCCGGGCGGGAACCACCAGCGGTGCATCCGTCCGCCGCAGCAGTCCGGCCCGCACGACGCGGTCGAGTTCCGCAATCAGCGCGGGTGAATTGGCCAAACCGCCACCCACCGGCGCCACTGAGGCGCCAACAACGTTCAGCACCATGGCCAGCGTATCGCCAACCGTATCGCGCCACCGCGCGACCGTTTCACCCGCCGCCGTATCGCCAGCCTGCCAGCCCGTCACGATTGCCTCGCTCGATGCCTCTGCTCCATGAAGATAGGCGTGAATCCGTTCCAGACCCCGCGCACTCCCCAAAGGATCAAGACAGCGCCCCAGCCCGCAACCGCAGGGCACATCGGGCAGGTCGGTACGCCCGCGCAGGATCGGACCGTGCCCCCACTCGCCGGCATAGCCACCTGCGCCGCGATGGATGCGGCCATCCACCACCAGCCCGCCACCGACCCCGGTGCCGAGGATCACCCCGAACACGATCCGGTGCCCGGCCCCCGCGCCCGTCCCGGCCTCTGCCAGGGCGAAGCAATCGGCATCATTGGCAATCGCGACAGGCAAGCCCAGCGCCCGTTGCAATTCTGTCGCCACCACGCGGCCGTCCAGCGCGGGGATATTTGCCACCCTGATCCGCCCGCTGTCGGGATCGACAACCCCGGCGATGGAAACGGCAACGCCCCGGGTGGAACCAGCCTGCGCAACCGCCTGTCGCATGATTTCTGTGAGTGCGGGAAGATCGTCAGCGGGCGTGGGCCATGTACCGACAGTCTCCGCCTGCCCGGGCGCATGGGCACGCGCCGCCCTGATCTGCGTCCCGCCAATGTCAAACAGAACCAGCACGTTGGCCCCCTGATGCCTTCCCTGTTCTGAATAGCAGGCGCGGGTCCGGCTTGACAGCCCTGCACTTGCACCGCAACAGGGCACCGGAGAATGGAGTTTGCCATGTCTGATGACCGTCTGATCGTTGCAATCGACCTGCCGGATGCCCTGTCCGCGCTGAAACTGGCGCAGGCGCTGGGCGATACCGTCGGCTTTTACAAGATCGGGCTGGGGATGCTGACCGGCGGCGGGCTGGCGCTGGCAAACGAATTGAAGCAGGACCATGGCAAGCGCGTTTTCCTTGACATGAAGCTGTTCGATATCGGCGCGACGGTAGAGGCCGCCGTGCGCGGGCTGGCCCGGTTCGATCTCGACTTCCTGACGGTGCATGGCGATCCGCATGTGGTGCGTGCGGCAATGCAGGGCGCGGCGGGAAGCCGAACTAAAATTCTTGCCGTCACCGTGCTGACCTCTCTCGACCGCGCCGATCTGGATGCAGCGCTGATCCGCCCCGGCGCGATCCCCGATCTGGTGGTGGAACGCGCCGCACGCGCGTTCGAGGCGGGTGCCGACGGCGTCATTGCCAGCCCGCAGGAAGCTGCGCTGATCCGCGCGCTGCCGGAAGCCGCCGGCAGGCTGATCGTGACGCCGGGGGTACGACCCGCGGGCAGCGCCATGGGTGACCAGAAACGTGTGGAAACACCTGCCGCCGCCATTGCCGCCGGGGCGGATCATATCGTAGTCGGTCGCCCGATCTGGCAGGCCGCCGATCCGGCTGCCGCTGCGCGGGCAGTCCTGTCAGAGCTGCCGCCGCGCTAATCGGTTTCTGCTAGGTATTCGCGCAACCGCGCCTGAAGATAGGGCACTGCGCGCGTGTGGGTCAGAAATTCCACCACCGGCATCATTTGCCAGTGCTGGCCCTCGCTGCCGAAACGGATCGCGGCGATTTCACTCGCATTGATTTGGCCGGCAAAGAATACACCGATCCGTCCGGGAACATGAACCGACGGATACGCCCGTTCCCACAGCAATCGTTCGGGCGGTAGATGAATGCCGAATTCCTCTGCCAGTTCGCGCAGCGCACAGTCACGGGCAGTTTCATCACCCTCGCGCCCGCCGCCGGGCAGATCCCAGTGATCGGGAAAGGGAATGGTTGCAAAGTCATCACGACGATAGGTCAGAACCCGGTCTTCATGCAGCAGGGCCAGCTTTGCCCCGTTGATGATGGCGGTCACAGCCCGCCACCCAGGCCGCGCTTGCATTCCCTTGGGCCTTTTGCAGACCCGCTGTAAGCAGTGACGCCACAGGTTTCGCAGCGGAATTCGCTCAGCGCGCCGCCGCCCGCGCCGGTTGCCTGCCAGCGGCATTTCCGGCGCCGCACCAGCCGCCGCCAGGCCGGGTCAAGTGTCCGGCCCAGCTCTGCCCCGGCCTTGTCGCGGCCCCAGTTCGCCCAGACGAACCACAGGACAACCAAGGCTGCGACGATCAGGAATGGCATCGGAGAGCCTTATTCGTTGATATCGCGATCCCACAGCTTGACCTGACCATCGCGTGTTCCCGCCAACTTGCGCGCGACCAGCCAGACCAGCAGCGAGGCAACTGCGAACACCAGCAACAGCATCGGGAACGAACCGCCCAGAACCCCAAGCCACAGAAGCAGACCCACAACCAGCGCGCCACCTGCGAAACCCAGCAGGAAAAAGCCCGGCAGCACCACTTCAAGACCGCCAAGAACCGCTGCCGCGACCACCCAGATCCAACCCTGCTGCCACAGCATCATGCACGCCCTTTCAGCATCTTGAAGGCGTCGGCAAAAGCATCCAGCGCCTGCGCGGGCACGATGACCGTCTGCTTGCCGGTGCCTTGTCCGACGGCCGTCAGCGCCTCCACCTGCTTCAGTGCCACCTGATACTGCGCGGCCTCGATGCCGTTGTCCTTGATTGCCTGCGCCATAACGCCGGTCGAATAGGCCTCTGCATCGGCAAGGATACGGCGGGCCTTGGCCTCCTGCTCGGCGGCATAAAGCTGGGCATCAGCGTTCAGCTCCACCGCGCGCTTCTTGCCCTCGGCCTCTGTCACCTGGGCGCGGCGGGCGCGTTCGGCGTTCAGCTGCTGCAACATCGCGGCGCGGGTCGCCTCATCCAGATTCACATCCAGGATTTCGGCCCGCGTTACCTCGATTCCCCAGTCGTCGACCATCACCGCGACCTGCTCGCGCACCTTGGAAATCAGGTCTGCACGGTTCGACTGCACCTGATCCAGTTCCAGCTTGCCGATTTCCGAACGCACGATGCCGGCGACGGTGGTGGCGATCGCCGCATCGACATCGCGGATGCGGTAAACCGTCTTTTCGGGTTCGGTGATCCGGTAAAAGACCGATGTTTCCACCTTGACCAGCACGTTGTCCGACGTGATCGCATCCTGCGTGGCATTGGGCAACTGGCGTTCCAGAACCGAAATCTTGTGCGCCACCCTGTCAAGGAAGGGCACGACGAAATTGATCCCCGGCCCCAGTACCGCGCGCAGACGCCCGAAGCGTTCGACCACATGCTTTTCGCTTTGCGGCACGATACGGACACCCAGAAAAATACACAGGATGATAAACGCGGCCAGTGCCAGCAACACCGCATTTCCGCCGACCAGTTCGTTCAAAAGCGTTCCAAAATCCATTCTGCACCCCTGCGCAATTTTGCGGCGAGCATCGCCGGAACTGGCCGCAAGCGCAAGCGTCGGTCAGTTCACCACGAATTCAGCGTGAAGGGCACCAGCCGCCCTGATGCTTTTCAGGATGTCGATCATGTCCCGCGGGCTTACGCCAAGCGCGTTCAGCCCCGCAACCACTTCCGACAGGCTGGTGCCTTCCTCCACCACAGCCATGGAGACACCGGGGTTTTCGGTCAGGCTGGCCTCCGTCCTCGGCACGACGACGGTCTCTCCTTGGGCAAAGGGATTGGGCTGCACCACTTCCGGGGCTTCGGCCACGCGAAGGGTCAGGTTGCCCTGCGACACGGCAACTTTCGAGATGCGCACATCTTCCCCCAGGACGATGGTGCCGGAACGCTGGTCGATCACCACACGGGCGCGCAGTTCGGGTTCCACCCCGATATTCTCGATCCGGCCCAGGGCATGGGCCGGCGACCCCATCCGTGTTCCCACGATGTCGACCGCCACGGTGCCCGCATCCAGCATCTGCGCGACGCTGTGGCCGAATTCGGCATTGATCGCGCTTTCGATCCGGCCCGCCGTGGTGAAATCGGGGGTTCGCAGCGCAAGCCGGATGGTGCGCAGCCCCTGAAAATCGAAGCTGATCTCACGCTCTACCCGCGCACCGCCGGGCACCGACCCGGCAGTGGGCACGCCCTGCACGATGCTGGCGGCCTCTCCCTCTGCCGAGGCACCGCCTGCGATGACTGACCCCTGCGCCACGGCATAAATCTGCCCGTCAGCGGCTGTCAGCGGGGTCAGCACCAGCGTGCCGCCCAGCAGGCTTTTCGCATCACCAATGGCCGAAACCGTTACATCAATCTGTCCGCCGGCGCGCGCAAAGGGTGGCAGTGTCGCCGTCACCAGCACTGCGGCCACATTCTTGGGCCGGAACTGTTCGCCACTGACATTGACCCCAAGCCGCTCCAGGATGTTCGCCATGATTTCTTCGGTGAAAGGCGAATTGCGGATACCGTCGCCGGTGCCGTTCAGCCCGACGACAAGGCCGTAGCCCACAAGGTCATTGCCGCGCACCCCGTCGAATTCGACGATATCCTTGATGCGGACGGGATTGGCCCGCAGCGGAACAGCCCAGAGCGAGAGCAAGCAGATTGCCAGAAGCAGCGGTCGCAAAATCAACGCAAATACTCCGTCAGGGACAGGCCGGAAAGGCGGGCCGTCAGCGCATAAAGGGTCTGCAAACGGGTTTCGCTGTCTTTCAGCGCCGTCGCAGCCTCATAGGGGTCGACGGCAAGGATCGACAGACGGGCGGTCTGCAGCATGTCGTTTTCGGCACTGTTCTGCACGGCGACCTCCTCTATCCGGCCTTCGACCGTGCCGACGCGGGCGCGAAGATCGGCAAAGGCCCCGTTGGCGGTTAACAGCCCTTCGCCCGCCGCGCGGGCGAGTCCGGCGGCCTGGTCGGCAGGCAGGGAAAGGCTGCTGTCGGACAGCAGCGCGCCCAGCGCCAGCCCGCGCAGCATGTCGCGCAATTCAGGCGCTGCGGCTGTAAGGTCTGTAGCCACGGTGACCCCGTCACCGATGGAAAATGCCACCGGGCCAACGCCGGACCCCAGATAGGCGACCGCACCGAAGCCGGTGGTCGTGCCGGCGAACCAGTCCTGCACGGCGGTGGCGATATCGGCGGCGGCGGTCATCCCTGTTGTCAGGCCGCGCAATTCGTCAAGCATCGTCCCGGCGGAAATTGTTGCCGCCCCGTCGGTTGCCGTGCCCGCCAGCAGGGCACGACCGGCGACGCGGGTGTTCAGCGCTGAAACCGCCGTGTCGAAAGCCTGCCGCGACTGTGCGGAAAGGGCCGCAAGCCGCGAGTCCTGCCCGCTGCTGGCAGCCGTCATCAACGCATTTCCGGTATCCTCGCCAAGGGTCTGCACACGTTCCAGAACCGCCTGCAGCGCCGTGGTAAATGTCGCCGCCTCATCCGTCGCGACCTTGTAGCTGTCAAGCATGGCAAGCGAACGGTCGATCCCCGCCAGAGGTGTGTAGTCGCCCGCCAGCCTTTTTCCGGGATCGGCGGTCAGCCCGGTGGCGACCTCCGCCGATTGACGGTCGATGTCCGCCTTGGTGTCGGCAACGAAACGGCGCATCTGGAAGCTGCGGGCCAGATCACCCGTGGAAAGCAGGTTCATCAGGTGATTCCGATCAGGGTCTGGATCATGTCATCGACGGTGGAAATGACGCGGGCATTGGCGGCAAAGGCCTGCTCTATCGCCAGCATGGTCTGCAGTTCGGCATCGGTATCTACACCCGACTGCGCTTCCAGATCGCGCAGGGTTTCGAACCGGGCAGCGGCAAAGGCCTCGTCATCCTCGGCGCCCTGCCGGGCTGTGCCGACATGCGAAAGCAGATCGGCTGCCAGAGCGGAAGCGCTGCGCCTGTCGCCGGTCAGACTGCCAGACGCGGGTGCCTGCTGCCGCGAAAGAGCCAGGGCCAGCGCCGAGATCACGGTTGCATCGCCCGCATCCCCGGGCGCTGTGGCGTCAAGCCCGGCACGCAGCTTCCACAAGGCACCGCCCTTCGCCGGGTCGACTGCGGCGTTGATCGCAAGCCGTGCCGAAAGTGCGGTTTCTTCAGCAGGGTCGAACCGCGCACCCTGATCGGTGAAAAGCCCGGCAATCGTGCCACCGGCGGTCAGGTCGGGGGATTGCAACCGTTCGGTCAGGTCGCGGGCAAAGGCATCAAGGTTGCCCTGCGCGGTCACCGCAAGATCGTCGCGCAGCGCGAACAGCGCGCCCAGACTGCCGCCGCCCAGCGGGCCGCCCTGCGCGGGCGAGGATACGGCATTTCCCGAAACCGTGATGCCTGACAGCCCGCCGGATGCCACCGTCATATCCGCCGTCACCACATGAGCAGCCGAAAAGCCGACTTCGGCGGGGCGACCCTCCAGCAAGACGGCGCCACCTGTGGTGAACAAGGCGATCTGGCCATGTTCCCGCGCCACCTCACGCACCGGGACGATGCCGGAAATCTGGTCGATCAACTGCTGACGCTGGTCCATCAACCCGGTCGCATCCCGGCTTGCGCCGGTTTGCACCCTTATTTCATAGTTCAGTTCCGCCACGCGGCCCAGCGTGGTGTTAAGTTGCGTCACCTGCACGCCGATTTCGCGATCGGCTTCTGTCCTGGCCTGCTGGATGGTGGCGGAAATGCCGTTCACCTGATCGGTCAGCCGCTGCGCCGCCGTCAGCACGTTTTCCAGACGCGCGGTGCTGTCAGGGCGGCTCGCGGCCTCCACCAGCGCGGTTTCCAAAGTGTCGACACGGGTGGTCAGCGCGCCGGTTTCGCCCGGCAGGCCGATGGCGTTTTCCATGGCAGCAAAGAAGTCGGCGCGGATCGCTGTGGCGTCGCGCGCCGATACGGCAATGCGCCGGTCGTTCAGCAAGGACTGGTCGACCGCGCGGGTGATGCCGTCGATCTGCACGCCAGAGCCGTTACCGCCAAGACTGCGCGCCGACAGATTCAGTTCCCGTCGTGCATACCCTTCGGTGCGGGCGTTGGCGACGTTGGCCGAAACGACCTCTGCCCCCCGCGACGCGGCGGTCAGGCCCGAAAGGGCGTTCGACAGGGCGGCGGTTACAGACATCGGCAGGAGCCTTCCCGATTATCAGCGTTTGATGTTTGTCGTTTCCTGCAACATCTCATCCACCGTCTGGATAACCTTGGCGTTGGAGGAATAGGCACGCTGTGTCTGGATCAGATGCGTCAGTTCGGCTGCCACGTCGGTCGAGGATTCCTCGCGCGCATAGCCGGTAATTTCGCCTGTGGGTCCGTCGCCCGAATTCCACAGGAAGAAGCCGCCCGAAGTGTCCGATATCTGATAGGCCTGATCGCCCAGCGCGGTCAGCCCGTTCGGGTTCGGCACATCGACAAGCGGGATCTGGTAAAGCGTACGGGTGAAGCCCACGTCATAGACGGCGTGCAACATGCCGTTTGCATCGACCTCGACATAGGAAAGATTGCCGACGGGGGAGCCGTTCTTGGCCAGCGACACCGGGGCGAAACTGTCGGAAAGCTGGGTCAGCCCCTTGGGATCGCCGACCTTGCCGATGCCAAGCTCGATCGGGCCGCCCGCGACGTTCATCGTCAGCGTGCCGGTTGCGGCGTCATAGGCCCCGCCCGAAACCGTGGTGACAGAGGCCAGCGTGCCGCCCGCGCCCCGCGTATCGTCGAAAACCAGTTCATATTCGCCGACGATGGCCCCACCCGATGCGGAATCGCTGATCGTCATCGTCCAGCGGTTCGAGGCACCGCTGGCGGGCACATGCGGATCAAACGTGACATTCAGGCTTTCCGACGTGCCAAGATTGCCGAAGTATTCCACCGACAGGCTGCGCGGATCGCCCACCGACCCGGCGTTGGTTTCCGTCGCGGGCAGGTTGATGCCCAGTTGCATTTTCGTCGTCGGATCGCCGGAAAACTGGTTCACGTTGATCCGCACCGGTTCCAGTCCGGCGATGCTGTCGCGCGGGAAGGTGGGAACGGTTCCGTCCGCCTCTGCCGGCCAGCCCATCAGCGCCATGCCGTTGGTGGTGCGAAGGATGCCGTCGGCATCGGGTTTGAAAGACCCGGTCGTCATCAGCATCAACGGCAGTTCCCCGGTCAGCGATGACAGCGCCGTAACCGGCGTCACGGGCAGCATGCCGCGCCCGTTGACCGCCAGATCGGTCGGGTTGGTGGTGCTGATCAGCGGGCCGCGTTCATCGATCAGCCGCGCAGAGGAAACCCGCACCCCGCCCGCAGAATAGTTGCCCACACCGCCATTGATGACCATGGAGTGAAAATCGGTATCGGCGCGCTTGTAGCCATAGGTGGCCGAGTTGGCGATGTTGTCCGAAATCGTCGCCAGCCGTGCGGCATTTGCGTTTAGGCCCGCCACACCGGCATTAAGCGAGGAAGAAATCGTCATGTTGCGCCTTTCTGCTGCAAGACCGGCTGCGAAGCCCCCCGGTCGAACGGCACTATTGCGCGCGGGCAATTAACATTCGGCTAATGTCGAAAATGCGCGGTACTTTCGTCACCGATCAGGATTTGCCCGGACGCAACAGGATGATTTCCAGCCGGTTGTTCCTGACCGCCATCGGATCGGCTGCCCAGGGCTTGCGGTCGGCATATCCGCTGACACGCTGCATACGTTCGGTGTTGGTTCCGGCAGTCTGCATCAGCTCGCGCATTGCATCGGCCCGGCGCGAGGAAATATCCCAGACAGGATTTTCGATCAGAACGATGGGCAGGTTGCGGCTGTGGCCGTTGATCGCAACATCGTTCTGCGCCAGTGCGAAAACCTCGGAAATCATTCGCGCCAGATCGTGCAGGACCGGTTCCGGATGCGCGGTATTTCCCGTGAAAAGCGGGGCGTCTTCGATGTCGAACACCTCGACCACCAGACCCTCGTCTGTGACGCGGGTCACGACATGGCGCAACGCATTCTGCATCGCCATGCTTTCGCCGCCGCGGCCCAGCAGGCGCTGCTCTGCTTTCCGCAGTTCTTCTTCGCCAGCACCCTCCCCTTCGGGCTCATCGATCCGCTCGCTGCCGGTTTCCCCCGCCAGCTGCCGGTCCCGCGCGGCCATGTCGGCGGTGCCGCCGGTGCCGGACTGGGCGATGGTGTCCTGTGAAAAGACGCTGTCGCCGCCAAAGGCACCGTCGCCGCCACCGGAAATCCGGTTTACCGGAATGGTCGGGTTGAAATAATCCGCAATGCCTTTGCGCTGCTTTTCCGTGGTTGCGTTCAGCAGCCACATCAGCATGAAAAATGCCATCATCGCCGTCACGAAATCGGCATAGGCCACTTTCCAGGCACCGCCATGATGGCCGCCGCCCGCAATCACCTTCTTGCGCTTGATGATCGTTGGCGCGGCAGTGTTTTGCGCAGCCATCCCAAACCCCGTCATTCACCCGGCGACAGACCTATGCTGTTTGGGTAAAGACAGCGATAACTGCTAAAATGCGGGGAAATATCCGGTTTCTCGAACAGGGGACCGGTTCAGGGCGGGGATGGCGATCATGACGGTAATGCTGGGCGTCGATACTGGCGGCACCTATACGGATGCCGTGTTGCTGGATGAATCCCGGAATCTGGTTCTGTGCAGCGCAAAATCGCCCACCACCCGTCCTGACCTGTCGCATGGCATCGGCGCCGCGATTGATGCGGTGCTTGCCCAGGGCGGCATCGATCCGGGCAAGATCGCACTGGCGTCGCTGTCTACAACACTGGCAACCAATGCGCTGGTCGAGGGTCAGGGCGGTCGGATCGCGCTGGTGTTCATCGGGTTTGAGGAGGCCGATCTGGGCCGTGGCGGCCTGCCGGAAGCGCTGCGCGGCGATCCGGTCATCGTTCTGGCGGGCGGGCACGATCATGCAGGGGGTGAAGTGGCGCCGCTTGACCTGACGGCCCTTGCTGCCCGG